>JAJQAW010000313.1 GCA_021203585.1 Rikenellaceae bacterium | reverse complement strand
ACCCCACAAAGATAGTCATTCTTTTCGAGAGGCTGCACCCGGGATTCAATCGGCCGGCAAATCGGCGCTGGGCCCGGCCTTTTACGGATCGATCCCGCAGGAGCCCGGAATAAAATCTTTTGCTCGCCAGGGCGCCGGATTGTTTTTGATGAAACTTTTTTCGGGAACTTTGAAGTGGCAAACTTTTTGCTTACTTTTATAGTGGGCAAAAATTATAAATCTAAATAAGAAAATTATGAAAAAAGTACTTTTCGGAGCCATTTTGGGTGCAGCGGCAGCCACGGTCCTGATGAAAATGAACGAGCAGGGAAAATTCGACTGTTTGTACGACGAGGCGAACAAACTGATCGATAAAACCAAGCGCAATGCCAAGCGCGCCGTAGAATATACGCAGGAAGAGGCGCAGTACCTGGCCGAAAAAGCCCGGGCAAAAGCCGACCATTATGAAAAAATGGCCCGTGAAAAAGCCAATCAATTTGCCGATAAGGTGGAGCAGGCCGATGAAAAGGTCGCCGATAAAATTCGGGGAAAAGCCAGCGATAAGCCGGCCGACAATACCTGCAAGGCATAGTTCCCGGAAGGGGATTCAGCGGGGCGTCCTTTGCAGACGCCCTTTTTTCATGCCTTTCCCGGCGAACCCTTCCGCCGCCGCCGCGGCAGGGTCCACTCCACCGAAAGAAAACGAAAAAATCTAATCGGATATTAACGGGTAAACGAAAAAGCTTTGCTATTTTTGTTTGAAATGAACCAAACTGAATTAAAATTTATGCGATTGAAACGATGGATGTCGGCATATGCTTGTGCGGTTTTTGCCGTAAGTTATGCCGTTGCGCAATATCCGACTATTCCGCCCGAGCGGCAGGCGGCGACCGATTCTTTGATGGAGTGGCGGCAGAGACTTTCGGATGAAGCTTTTGAACGGGCTTATCCGACCATTCGGCAAGAGGCTCTGGCCGGCGACTGTCCTTATGTTCCCTGGGCTACGCGTCCGGAACATTTGACCAAAGCCGGCATTCCGGCTTTTCCGGGAGCGGAAGGAGCCGGCATGTGGACCAAAGGAGGACGTGGAGGTAAGGTCATTACGGTAACGAGTCTGGCCGACAGTGGACCGGGAACCTTCCGGGAGGCCTGCGAGACCGGAGGAGCGCGCATCATCGTATTTAATGTAGCGGGAATCATTCGGTTGGAAACCCCCGTATCGATTCGCGCTCCGTATGTAACCATAGCCGGACAAACGGCTCCCGGAGACGGGGTGGTTATTACCGGAGAGACGGTTTCCGTCGATACGCACGATGTGATTATCCGTCACATGCGTTTTCGACGCGGAGAAACCGATGTCACCAGCCGGGATGACGCCTTGAGCGGAGAGGTGGTGGGCAATGCTATTTTCGATCATCTTTCGGTCAGTTGGGGATTGGACGAAAATGTTTCGGCTTACCGTCATATGTACGTGGACCAAGAGGGCCGGCGCCTGAAACTGCTGACGGTGAATATTACCATGCAAAATTGCATAAGTTCCGAAGGACTGGATACTTACAACCACGCTTTCGGAAGCACCATCGGAGGGATCAACAACAGTTACATGCGCAACCTGTATACCTGTAACACGGGACGCAATCCATCCATGTCCAGTCCGGAGTTCAATTTTTTCAACAACGTGATTCACAATTGGTATCACCGCACAGGCGATGGAGCCGATTATCACTACAACGTGTTCAACAACTACTTTAAGCCGGGACCGGTCACACCGACCGACAACCCCTCCGGGTGGCGGGTATGGCGGGCCAATAACAAGGGGCGTAATCCGGGTTGGGCTTATGTGGAAGGTAATGTCATGGAGGGGTATCCCAAAATCACCCGCAACAACTGGGACGGGGGGCGTACAGGAAAATTGGTCGGCCGAAGATTTAGCCTACATCCGTTCGGATAAAATGCTGCCTATGCGTTATCCGGTAACGATTATGTCGGCCAAACAGGCCTATTCTTGGGTTTTGGATCATGCCGGGGCCACCTTGCCGAAACGGGATGCGGTAGATGAACGAATCATTCGCCAGGTCCGTACCAATCGGATCGAATGGGTCGATGGGGGAGATTACACCGAACTGTTGGAAGACATGAAAGCACTCAAAACCCACCGCCGATTGGGAGAAGATTCGTATAAATTGGGGATTATTTACGATATCCGACAGGTTGGCGGCCTGCCTGAATATCACGGCGAACCCTACATAGACAGCGACGGCGACGGCATGCCGGATGCGTGGGAAATCCGATACGGATTGGACCCCAACGATCCGAGCGATGCCAACGGCGATTTGAACGGCGACGGATATACCAACATCGAAAAATACATCAACGGAATCGATCCCATGAAAAAAGTGGATTGGACCGATCCCAAAAATAACCGGGATACCCTATTGGGCCGTACCAGTCTAATGTAATATACCCGGATCCGGAACCGCAGGAGATTCCGGTCGTGGCAAAAAGCCGAAAATAAAATTTAACGCCAGCGAGTGAACCGTAAAGGTTCACTCGCTGGCGTTTATACCGTTTAATATCGTATTGAAACGGATTGAAAAGGTAAAAGATTTTGCGAATTCGTTACAAAATAAAAAGGGGACTATTTCATATCTTTGTTAAGAACCGAAGGAGTATTACCCCAAAGTAAATGAGACCGATCGTCTACTGTATTTTTTATCTCGGAATTCTGCTCTCGACCTTTTCTTATGGCCTGATCCCGGGTCATCCTTTTTTACCCTTGATGATTTCGATAGCTGGTTTTTCCCTGACCGCCTGGTTGATTATTCGGGGGAAAAACGCATCCTGGAGCATATCCTTTTTGGACGCGTCGGTGAGCGCGGCGGGTTTAACCGGAATGACCTGGTACCTGACCATGGGTTACCCGCCGTTATTCCTTCCGTGGGAGGGACTGGTATTCCTGTTGGCCTATTTTTCGGTCCGGCAGATGGACGAGTGCATGCATCGGAGGCTGCTGATCGGGATTGTTTTTTGCGGAGTCGTCCAAAGTCTTCTCGGAATTTTTCAACAGGCAGCTATCCTGGATTCCAATCATCCCTACTTTACCGTGACCGGAACCTTTCCCAATCCCGGACCTTTCGGCGGGTATCTGGCGGTCTGTTTTATTTGTTCCCTTTTTTTTTGTTTCGATCCGTTCGCCTCCGCTACCGGCTGCTCGTTTTTTCGATGCTGATCGCGGGGCTCTGGCTTTCCGATTCCCGAGCTGCCTGGCTATCGGCAGGGCTTTCCCTCGTTTTTGCTTGGCTCCGACGGTTTAAAATCAAAGGATGGACTTACCCGGGCGCGGCGGCGATCGCGCTGCTCGGCCTGTTTTTTCTGTACGGTTACCGGGGAGCTTCGGCCGACTCCCGGATTTTCATTTGGAGAATATCCTCAGGTATGATTTCCGATGCCCCGGTATGGGGGCACGGACCGGGTGCCTTCTCCGGTCGGTATATGCTCTATCAGGCCGACTATTTCCGGGAGTTTCCGGAGCGCGCCGCCCGGGATATCGGCAACAATCTTCACGCTTTCAATGAGCCGCTCCGGTGGTGTATTGAATACGGCCTTCCGGGAATGCTTTTACTGGCTTGTATCGGGTTTGGTGTTTTTCGGTCCGGAAAAAATACGCCGCCGGTCGTGATATACGGACTGGGCGCTTGGTTTATTTTCTCGCTGTTCTCCTATCCGGCCGGCGTTTTCCCTTTGTAGCTCCTCATTCCCCTTTTATTGGGAATGGTGCGATCGATTCCGGCCGTAAACATCGGTTTTTCACCGTTCCGGAATAGCTTGCTTACAGGATTTCTTCTGATCGCTTTCGGAGCCTCTGTGCGGGAGTATAGGCTTTGGCGTCGAACAACCCAATGAATCGAACTTTCGCGGCAGGGAACCATCCTTTCTTTTGAACAGCGCCACCGCATATTGACCGATCCGTTTTTAACGCGGAACTATTTCACCGCGATCGACCAGATGCTCGAACCGGCAGAGCTGATCCCGAACTGGGAACATCTGCAACGGTTGCGCCGGACTTCGGAAACACAGATCCGATTGGCCGAGGCATACGCCCTTTCCGGAGAGTCGGAGAAAGCCGAGGAGGCCTTTGCCGTGGCTTCTCGAATGACACCCACTTTGGTCCTTCCCCGCTACCGCTTGTTCGAGTTTTATCTGCAAACCGATCAACCGGACAGGGCCTATGAGGTGGCCCGGGACATGGTTCGGATGAAAGAAAAAGTGACAAGTTCGGTTACCATACGCGCCAAAGCGGAAGCACGCCGATTCATAGACGAGTATGAAGCAAAAAACGGGTCCATGCGGGATTGAAATTCTTACTAACCCATTAAAAAAGATCAGCCTATGGAAAAAAACTGAAACAGAGAGACCGGAAAATTACCGCGTCGCACCCCAAGAGTAATTAGGAATAATTAACCGATTAACCACAAACTATGAGAAGAAACAAAATTATTATTTTTTCGTCGGTTCTTCTGTTGGGATTTGCCGTCTACTCCTGCCAGCAGGAGCTGTTGGATGAGGGCAAACCCCGGCGGGAGATCTCGAGTTTTGTGACCGAGGCCCGTGAGTTTTATGAGCTTACGGTTGCCGAGGAGCCGATATTCGGTCTGGATCGCTGTTCGGACGCCGGCCCTCCGCTTTTCCCGGGTCTGATTGTGCCGAATTGGGAAAAACCTTATATTTATGAAACGGATCGTCACCGATTCCTATTCGCTCGCCTGGCCGAGGAGACCTATCGTTACCAGGCTCGCCAACTGGATCGGGAGCGTGGGTATTATTACGAGACCCGGGTTTTCCAGGCCGCGGTATTTGCCCGATCCTTGGACGATCCTTCGGATTGGTTTATGGGAATGGCGACTTTTATACCGGATCGTCGTACGGCCTTGCAGTCTCGTCGCCGTGTTCTGGAACGTTATTTGGATGAGCCTGACCACGGGGGCTTTAGCGGTAAAATCCTGTTCAGCCGCATTAGCGACATGGCCGTTTATGCGGTCCTGGTATTCGAGAACGGCGCACCGGTCCGTCGATTGCACCCGAATCGTTTTGAATCATACTCGCCCTACCGTTCTGCGATGGAATCGGAACTGTCTTCGATCGAGTTTATGGTCTTGGGCCGTTCCCCTGTGGATATGGAGCACGATATGGAAGAGATCGAGATAATCGGTCCGAAGAATCCCGATCCACCGCTCATCCTACCGCCCAATCCGGGCCCGGAACTTCCGGAACTTCCCGATCCGGGCGGCGGTGGAGGAGGAGGTGGGGGTGGTACTACTCCTACCGAACCGGAAAATCGACCTCGGCCTTCTGATGTAAAAGATGATTGTAGCGGAAATCAAATACAGACACGTTCGAATCTGGTGAATCATAAAACTTTGTTTGAAAATATTGAAGCTGCCACCGTAGGAATGAATAATTATATCGATTATCCGACTTATCAGTCAGCAGTTTCAGGAGACAATACCATCGAACACTCGACCAGCATAATCGACTATGGGGATGGAGCTACCTATTTAACACCTGTCAATCACGGTACTTCCGGCCATGTCTCGATCGATTATAGCAGTCAGTACATCATCGGTTCGATTCATAACCATCCGAACGGAACTCCTCCTTCGGCGGTAGATATTATTACCACTGGTAATATCGCCGGTCAACGCAGTCATTACCGTACGACTACGGTTTACATACCGGCACAAAGTCCCGGGAATCAGGATATTTATTATATGATTCACGTAGACGATGCCCAAAAAGCCGCTGCCTTTGCCGCCAATTATGGCTCACAATTGATCCTACCACAAATTGGTTCAGCACTGATTCAGAAATTTATAAGTATTTGGAAATTAATGAAGATTTCAGATATTTAGATAAAGATGACCAACAAATTTTTCAACTTGCAGATGTTTTATCCAACAACGACGCAGGCATGAGTCTTTATAAAGTCATGGGAGATAATACCTCTGAAGCATACGGAGTAACTCGCGAAAATGGAAATACTTATTTAACACCCACAAAATGTAGATAAAATGAGAAAGATTTTTTTGTTTAATCTGATGATAGGCCCGTTTTCTTTATTATTCGGGCAAGAGTACCGTCCGTTGGAAACATTCAACAAGGATACTATTTCGTACTTAAAATATAATTTTATAGAGCGAAAAGATGTATATATCGGGAAGGAATTAAAAGTTGTGATAGAAGATTATGAAATTTTTCCATTTAATTTTTCTACTCGAAGAACTCCGCTAAGTGCCCCTGATTCCAAAGGACAATCGTTTATCTACGGGATAAGTTTATGGTATCATGGCAAACGAGACAAGCATCCGAATGGAAGATTGTACATAAAATTCAAGGAACCTTATATCGATGCAGAGGAATTTCGAAAGATGGGGCCGGATCCGGATGATGATCGGGCGTGGGCATTGAAAATCGGAGATGTGATCGTGGTAGATCTTGAACTTAAAATCAGTACAATTTGAAAGTATTTCTGTGGTGTCGGATTAATTCCGACACTACTTTATAATCACGGCTCCGCCAGGAGATCTCGAGTTTTGTGACCAAGGCCCGCCAATTTATAAGCTGATAATGAAAAACCTGCTGTTATTACTATTATGCTTGGGAGCTTTCAATATGAATTGCTTTTCCCAAACTCGTTCTATACAAGATTATGGAAAAACTTTTCAAGACACTTTATTATATCTCAAATATAATTTTGAGGATAATAAGGAGAAATACATCGGTCAAACGGTAAAGTCGGTTCTTGACGATTATGAATTGCCATTTCTGCGAGTTTATCCTTCGGGAGATAGTTTTGATGCTTATGATCCGCAATTGAGAGGTCTTAACATCAGCTTTTTGTCTTCTCGAAGAGCTCGAGAACTGTCAAGAGAAGGCATAGGAAATCACACTCTTCTTCTTCTTTTTGACATTGATGAAGTTCGGTTAGAACCTCATCTTCAACAAATTCAGAAAATTAATGACCCTAAGAGCGAAGCGTATTATTTTAAAGACTATATTATAAAAGATATCATTTTGAGCCCTATTAAGTAATCGGTGAAGACACCGGATTAATCCGGTGTCTTTTTATCTCAACAAATAAATCCCGAAATTACGACTTTTGTAAATACACTGCCAATTATGAGTACTTTAAAGTTCGGGAGGATCATTCTTCCGAGGAATACGGAATATTTCGTGAATGTGGGGATACATTTTAACTCCAACAAAATGTAAAAATGAAATCTAATTTGCATAAACACTAAAAGTTCATTCGTGTAGACAATGAAGATACCATTTCTTACAACCCGTT
>JAJQAW010000221.1 GCA_021203585.1 Rikenellaceae bacterium | reverse complement strand
TTGTTATCCTTTTCGCCGCGGGCTGGTTATTCCGTTGTATGATGAGCGAACAAGGCGGACGAATTTCCAGGTCGGGAAAATTGTCCTTGGTTTAATTTAATTTTTTTCACGATGTCGATCGACTGGAATATTCTCCGCAAAGGGGTAGCGGGAACGCTCTCCGAAGCCGAAAGCCGGGAACTCACCCGGTGGCTGGAAGCTTCGGAAAAGTACCGGGAATTATACCGGAGAATGAACCGTTCTGTGTCCTATGCTCCTTCCCGTGAACAGTTGGCCCGGTGGCGGACAGGATTCCACATGGCCCTTGAACAAGCGGTCCGCCAGCGGAAAAAACGGCGGGCGGTTCGGTGGGGGATTTCCGCGGCGGCCGCGGCATTGGCGCTGTGGGTTTCCACCACGCTGTGGTTTACCGGCCCGCAAGACCCGGTACCCGCGCCGGATCATCCAATCCTGCTGACTATGTCCTCTGGGGAGGTCATCGAATGGGAGCGGGTTTTGGCCGATGAAGCGTTCGATTTAAACGGCCGGCTGGCTGGTAAGCAGGAGGCGGCCCTGTCGCTCCTGGCTGCGGAACACGAACCGGCCGGTGAGGCGCTCGAGACGGAACTTCCGTTGGCGGCCCTGTACATTCCGCGCGGCAAAGAATTTCAGCTCGAACTGGCGGACGGAACCCGGGTGTGGCTGAACTCGGATACCCGGTTCGAATTCCCGGTATCGTTTTCCGCCGCGCAAAGAACAGTGAAACTGCACGGGGAAGCCTACTTCCAGGTGAGCCAAGACCCGGAGCGGGTCTTTTCCGTCGAAATGGACGGGATGGCCGTGATGGTTTACGGAACGGAGTTCAATATCAATTCCCGCGATCCGCAAAAGCATTGCACGACCTTGATCTCCGGGAGTGTTTCGGTAAGCGTGGGCGGCGGAGCGGAAATTCTCCTGCAACCCGGTCAGACCCTCCAAGCGGATTTGCTGCGGGGAGAAACACGTCTGCACACTTACGACGTGAACCGCCACGCGGCCTGGCGCAGCCAGGCCTATTTCTTCGAGAATCAAACCATTGCCGAGATTCTGGAAGAACTGACCCTGTGGTATGACGTGGAAGTGGAATTTGCGGATCGCGCCGCACGGCAAGAGCGGTTCAGCGGCTGGCTGCAACGAAAGGAAACGATCGGCGCCATGCTGCACCCCATTGCCAGTACGAGCTATGTCCGTTTCGAACAGCAGGGCCGAAAGATTATTGTGAAAATCAATGAAAAAAACTAATGAGTTGCCTATGATGTAAATTGTACTTTCCCAATACCTTTTCGCGCGGTAAAAAAGCAGGAACAGGTTGCCGCCTGTCCCTGCTGGTAGATCCTACCCGTGAATAAGCCGCTACACTCATTCTTCAGGTTTAATCCAAAACAAATCTATGAAAAAGAATACAACTATTCCCGATTCCGGCCGCAGGAATGCCTTCTGCCGTCGCGGGTTCCTGTTTATCGGGCTGCTGGCCGGTATGCTGCTGACTCCGGCTGCGGCGGCGCTCTCCCAACGACAAACCGTCAGTCTCGAACTGCGGGAGGGGACGGTCATCCAGCTGTTTCGTGAGATCCAGCAACAAACACGTCTGGATTTTGTCTATAACGTGCGTGATTTCGACAGGTTCGGACGCCTGGATGTCTCGGCCCGCAACGAACCCGTAGTCCATTTGCTCGATCGGCTGTTCGGTTTCGCCGTTACATTCGAGTTCCAGGACAATGCGGTCATTGCCAGGCCCAGGCCGGCCGGTCAACCGTACCATTCGGGCGCGATCACCATCACCGGAACTGTCCAAGATCCCGGTGGACAACCGCTTCCGGGGGTCGCGGTGACCATCCGGGATAATAACCGGGTGGGAACGGTAACCGATCCCCGCGGAGTATTCTCGCTCACCATTCCGTCCACTTCCGTCGATCTGTACGTGCAGTTCCAGTTCTTGGGGATGATGCCGGCGGTGCGGAAATTCAACGGACAACCGATCCACCTCGTGATGCGGGAAACCGTGGAGGAGATGGAAAACGTGATAGTAACCGGGTATAACCATTGGAATCCGGAAGACATTACCGGTTCCGCGGTTCGAGTAGACCCCAAGGAGTGGCTGCCCCAGGACGCGACAAACATCGCGGACATGCTCCAGGGAGCGGTGGCAGGGGTCTCAGTGGTCAATACTTCCGGACAGGTGGGTTCCTCTCCGAAAATCCGAATCCGGGGAACCTCGACCCTGCTGGGCAACCAGGAGCCGCTGTGGGTTGTGGATGGAGTGATTCAACGGGATCCGCTGCCGCTGCCTTCCAACAGCGGGAGTTTGGGCGGCGACCTGACCGAAATGCGCGAAATCGCAGCCAGTGCCATTTCATGGCTTAATCCGCTGGATATCGAGACGATGACCATTCTCAAAGACGCCTCGGCCACCGCCATTTACGGTTCGCAGGCTGCCAACGGGGTGATCGTGCTGACCACCAAAAAAGGACGGCCGGGAAAGGTCTCCGTCTCGTATAGCGACAACTACTCCGTGGGACAGAAACCCCGCTACAGCCATTACGACTTGATGAATTCACAGGAATTGATGGAATTCTCGAAAGAGGTTTACGAAGCGCGGGATGCGTACACTTCCCCGGTGCTTCCCATCGGGCATCGGGTTCGGCGGTTTGATCCAGCGGCTGCACAATAAAGAGATCGACTACGATACGTTTGTGAACGAATACCGTAAAATGGAGGCGATGAATACCGATTGGTTCGGGTTGCTGTTCCGCAATACGGTGAATCATAATCACAACGTCAGTGTTTCGGGCGGCACGAAAACCGTGGTCAACCGGACTTCTTTCAGCCTGCAGGAACAACTGGGAGAGGCCAAGGGGAACTCGCTGAGCAATTTTTCGGCCGCCTCCAATACCACGTTTCACTTCGGAGACCGGGTTACCGTCAATTTCCTGTTGAGCGGAAGCATGAACGAAACCCAGGGATTCGCCTACGAGGTCGATCCGTTCAATTACGCATTGAACACCGCCCGGACCATACCCATGTACCACGACGACGGGACGTTTTTCTACCACGAGAAATACGGGAGTCTCAGCACTGCCGTAGCCGGTAAAAACACCTATCTGTACAATATCCAGAATGAATTGGACAATACCGGGCAGAGCAACAAAACACAAACGCTCAAGGGCACTGTGGATCTGGCGGTCCGGTTGACTCCTAGGCTGAAGTTCGAGAGCATGTTCAATTATTCGTTCACTTCGAGCAAACAGAAAATGTACGCCACCGAATTCTCCCATTACATTACCCAGATCCGGGGGTACGAATTCGGGGAAGTGGCGGCCAATTCGCCGGCCGAAAAAGCCAGTTTGTTGCCGTTCGGCGGTCTGGTGCAGTTGGAAGATGCCATGAGCAACGATTATACCTTCCGAAACAGCCTGATCTACAACGAAACCTTCAACCTCAAACACCGCCTGAGCCTGCAACTGGGGGTGGAGGTGCGTTCGGCCCGTATGGAAGGACAAACCAACAAGCGGTACGGCTACTTGCGTTACCGGGGGGAAAGTTACGCGCCGCTTCCGGAAAATGTGACCACGGACATTTCCGGTTTTAACATCAACCGCTCACTGCACGAGGAGATGCGAACCGGATCGCGGATCGTGAACCGCAAAAACAATTACCTGAGCGAATATTTTACGGCGGTCTGCAACTACGACAGCCGGTATGTGGTCAATCTGAATGCCCGTATGGACGCTTCCAACCGCTTCGGGCAGGATAAAAATAAACGGTTCGAACCGAGCTGGTCGGCCGGGGGCAAATGGCGCCTGGGCAATGAACGGTGGTTTGACCAGGCCCGTTGGCTGGACCTGATCGATCTGTCTTACGCTTACGGGTATACCGGCAATTCGGTGGAGTCCGTATCGCCGTACCTGATCGCCCGAGACGGCGGCCTGAGCGATGAATACAAGCAGTACATCCTCACCATTCAGTCGCTTCCCTATCCGGACTTGGGCTGGGAAAAGACGAAAAGCTGGAACGCCGCCCTGGATTTCTCGCTACTCGGCGGATGGCTCAGCGCTACGGCCAGTATGTTCCGCAAAGAAAGCGACGTGCTTTCCGGGAAGGATGTGCCGGTGGAGAACGGCATGGCGAGCGCCGTGGTGTTCGGAACCAAAATGATCAACAAAGGGTATGAGTTTACCGTGAATCTGATTCCCGTCCGCACACAGGATTTTACCTGGCAGTTGCAGCTCAACAGTGGATTGTCCCGCAACCGGATTCAATACAACGACAAAGTCAACACATACTTAATCTTAACTCCTTCTATTTTTTCCGTCGGGACGGTTCGCAGTTTGGGTCCCCGAATGTTTGCGGGGGGTGTAAATTCTTTTTACGCTAATTATTATTATCGGGCCGGTAATTTTCACTCGACCGGGTAATATTTCATAATCGAAAGCCTCTTTACTGATGCTTTGCAACACATACAGTACATCTTCCAGTTCATCCTTCTCATCGAACGCAACCCGAATGGGATCGGTAAGGGTAACACTGTGGGCATCGATCGTAATTTCAAAAAAGTCTCCGACCTGCTACAGCGCCACACCGAGTGGTTTCCCCTGTATAACGAGTTTGCCGCGAATCAGCCGGGCCATTTGTGTTTCCGTCAATTCGATCACGGAAAAATCGGGGGTTCCGAAATTCATGGCCAGTTGCTGCTTGGGGGCAAGGACCACCTGTCGATCGCCCGAGCTCACTTCCACCACGCCGCTGCAAAGGGTTACCTCGGCTTTATATTCGTCCTGGTGCAGGTAGAACTCGGTTCCGACCACCTTTACGATCATATCGTTGTACCATACCTCGAAGGTTTTACCCTCCTGGCGGGTGACGGAGAAAAAAGCATTTCCCGTCAATTCCACCCTTCGGGTCGCCTCGAAATCCTCCGCGTATTGGAGCCGGGCTCCTTCCGAAAGCTGTACGTGTGTTCCATCCGGAAGCAGCACCGGTCGTTCGCCTTCGGTGCACTCCATGGAAATCATCGCGCTTCCTACGGCACCGGCCGAAGATACATCGGTCATCGGCGGCTGTGTGCTCCACTCGGAACAGCTTACCCGGTCCGGAGTCCATAATTTCCCCGCAATGCTGCCTGCTATGGCCAGTGGAATCAGCCACGCGGCTGCTTTCCGGCCGATGCGTTTATACCGCGGTAAATTCCGGTAGGATTTGGTTGGAAATTCCGGACATTTCCGGTAGATTCCTTCCAAGGTTCGTTCCGTAAGTACTTTCAGTTTCGAACGGTCCCGTACAGACCGATCCGCTTCTTCCCATATCAGCCCCATGGCCTGCCGTACCTCCACCTCCATCAACCGGTTGGTCAATAACTCGTCCATTTCGGAGAAATACCGGCGGCAAAGAGTAGGGTCGGAAGCCAGTAGTCTTAGCAGGTTAGCGATCCGTAAGGCATCCGATGATCTTTCATTCTGCATGGGGCTGCTTCTGAGTCTACTTTAAGTTTTCTTTTGGTGATCCGGCCTTCTCTCTTGGGCCGTCCATCAAACCGCTTGCCTTTACCGGTTATGCCCATTCCGGTTCGTAGTGTTCCAGACAAGGCAATTGCCGTAAAATTCGATCGATCGCCTGACGGGCCGGGAGAATCCGATGATTTTCCCGAGCCGTTTCACTGGCAATCCGTGCGAAAGCGCGGTCCAATGCTTCCGGGTTATTCTTGCTGACGGCGAATAACCAATGGCCGTATTGCTCTTCCAGTTGATTCCGGCGTTTCCATGTACGAGCATAAACCTCCGGATCGTCGATAGGATCGACGGTCGGTAAGTTTTCCTGCAATTCCCGGTAGGCCCGAATTAAAAAATAATACCTCTCTTCCGGGGAAGCCCCTTGCATGGATCGTTTGATCTGCCTTAGATTGTTGTCTATTTCTTCTCTTAATTCACTTTCCGTTCGAGGTAATTCCTCTCCGATTAAATCCGTTTTCATGAGTTAATACTCTGTCGTCGGTTCCCATTTGCAACTACTCATATCCCGAAACCGGTTTTTTTGCGTTGCTTCATCCTAAATAACCCCGCGCGGGTATCAAGTGCTTAACCGGAAAGCTATTTTTTTGCGATTTGATTTGTAAATTCCAGGAAATCAAACCTGTAAAATTCAATTTTTTTCCGTTTGCGGGCAAAATCGGGCAGACTCAGAAAAAGAGTAGTAGGGAGCCCAAAAAATCCCGAATCTCTTTGAGAGCGATACTGATGTGTACCCTTACCGTCGAGGGCTTCAGATCGAGCTCCCGGGCGATCTCGTCGTTGGTTTTTCCCTGCTCGTATTTGAGCGTGTAGATGATTCTTCTCATTTTAGGCATCTCGGAGACCAGCTGTTCGATCTGCTTTTCGACCTGTTTCAATTCCACAATTTCCTCGGGCGAGGCGGCCGCATCGGGGGGCGTGGTTAACTGGTCGGTATAATGGATTTTGGACTTTTTCCGTTCGTTAATGCGGTCGATGGCCCGGGTGCGGGCAATGGTATACATATATCCCTCGATATTCCGGGAATTCTCGTAAACCAGATTCTCCCGTTTTTGCCAGATGTGGATAAAAATATCCTGCGCGATTTCTTCGGCATCCTCCCGGCTCCGAAGTACGGTAAAAAGAAAATCCATCAGCTTGGGAGTTTGCACTTGTACCAAACGGTAATACGCTGCCGGCTCGCCGTTTTTGAGGGCTTCGAGAAAAGAAGGGGTGAAGATTTTATGAATCGGGTTCCGCTTTTCCGAAGTATCCCCGTCTTTGTCACGGTCGTGACAATCCGTAGGTTTACTCATAATTTCAAAAATTTAAGTAAACGGAAAATGAAAGAGCCGATAAATAGACAAATTCAGGCCAGGGTAGGTAAAATCTTCATCGGGGAAAAGGTGAGTTCGCGATACCTCCTCTCAGCGAATTTTAGCTCCGAATCCAATTTTTTATAGCTTTGTCCTGATATGGGTACCGGAAGGCAGACCGGTAGGATCACAAACAAGAAAAGCGTGGTAATTTGTTGATTCAGTAGTGGCTTTGGCGACCAAAAGAAGAAGCAACAGATACCACGCTATACTTGGATAAAGTATAGTGGAATAAAGACCTCGTTCTTCTTTTCAAATTAGCCAAATTTTCTACTGAAACGAGAATATTTTCATGTCAAATGGGAGTTCGACGTCACAAAGGTATCAAATAATTTTTTTTGCTTGTCAAATTACCGCTAAGATTTTCAAAAGATTAAGTGCGGGTAAATCCGTTCTTTCCATTTTTATGTTCCATTCGGAAGCGATGATCCTAAATTTAGATTCACACCACCGCTGAATCCGAGGGATAGGAGAAGTCGAAAGATGAGAATGTATAGC
>JAJQAW010000193.1 GCA_021203585.1 Rikenellaceae bacterium | reverse complement strand
GTTCATATGGTTGAATTATTGATTTTACGTAAATACCCTCGGCCGGAAACCTGCAAAATGTACGCCAGCCCGCGAAAGCTGTCAATTTGGCAGAAAAAAACAAGAGAGCGGGAAAAATCCTGCTCTCTTGTCATGGTCCTCTGCCGCTGGTTTACGGCACGGTATATTTGCGGTTGTTCACGTGTCGATAATATTGTTGAATGAAGGCTTTGCCCCATTGCATGTGTTCATCGTCCACGGAAAACAACGGCGCCAGATTGACCTGTTGCAACGGATCGTCCCGGTAATGGTAAATTTCCACGAAATCGTGTTCGTTGAAAATATACAGCAGCTGGTCGGTGATGATGTTGAAAGCGCCCATGTAATTGATCGTTTTGCCGGGCAGGGTATCGGCCAGCAAATCCTGCCCGAAAGCGAAGTATGACTTATTGTAACCGGTCATGCCGAGCAAGGTCGGCATCACGTCGATGTGGCCGGCCGGCCGGTAGTCGCTGCCGGCGGGAATGATCCCGGAAGGGGAATAAAAGAGCAGCGGTACGGCAAAATTGTAGGGAACTTTCAAGTATTTTTCATTATCGGCCGTATATCCGTGATCCGCCGTTAAGACGAAAATCGTATTTTCGAACCACGGTTGGGCGGACATTTGCTCGAACATTTGGCCCAGCGCCTGGTCGCTGTAGCCGTACATCTTGTGGTTCGGGGTATTTCCCAGGGGATAGCGGCCTTCGAACCCCGGCGGGAGCCGATAGGGATGGTGAGAGGAAAGGGAAAACAGGGTCGCGAAAAAAGGCTCGGGCAGGGCGCCGATTTTTTCGGCGGCGTACGGGAAGAACTTATGGTCCCAGATTCCCCATTTACCGTCGAAATCCTCTTTGCTATGCTCCTCTTCGTATTCCTCCTGCGACCAGAAGTGTTCCATCCCTACGGTATTTCCGAAAGCCACGAAACTCATCGATTTTCGCACGGCCCCATGCAAAAATGCGGTGGAATATCCCTGTTCCCGCAACAATTCGGGGAGCGCATCGAATTGGGACATGGATTGGGGCATGGAGAGAAACTGCCGTTTGAACGTAGGAATGGAAGCCCACAAGGCAGGAAGGGCATCCAACGAGCGGCTTCCGTTATGGTAAGCATTGCGGAAAATATACCCTTGCCGGATCAGCGAATCCAGAAAAGGAGTATAGGAGGGTTCGTCCGGTGCGAATTGGTCGGAAAGTTCTTTGATGTGGGCGCTGCCGAAGCTTTCCAGAATGATCAGCATGATATTCGGTTGTCCCTCCACCCGGAAGCGGGAAGTATCCACCGGGGCGGGGGTATGCACCGGAGAAAAGATCCGCTCCAGTTCCTCCTCGGAAAAATAGGCCGGATTATCGAACCGGTCGCTGACGGTGCGCAGGATGCAGAACGGATTGCTCAGTACCAACGCCGATTGCGAGGGAGAGGCAAACAGGCCTGCGTCACTGATATTGATCGGATACACGGCGGCCGAAAAGGTAGCTCCGCGAATCATGAAGACGGCAAAGAGTACCGACACGGCCAAAAGCCCGCTTTGAGAGGCATGGTAGGAGAGCGTATTTTGGATGCGGGTCGGTCGGTAGCCGATGCGTTTAAAACCGAGCCAAAGCAACGCTCCGACCGCGGTCCAGGCCAAGAACCCGAACCAATAATCGTGCAGAAAACTGCCCAGCAACAGACCGAAATTGCCGTTGCTCAGAAAATGCAGATCGTCGGAGGCGATCCGTCCCAGTTTCATTTCATAATAAAAAATGTCGGCCAGATTGACCATTAGCCCCAGCGAGTTGACCAGCACGAAGAGCCACAAAAGCATTTGCTGATAGCTTTTGTGCTCGCGTGCGCGCAAAGGCAAGAGCGATAAAACGATAAACGGGATGTTCAGGTAAAAAATGGATACCGAATCGAACAGGAGCGAACCGGCCAGCAGGAAGGGAATTTCCGCCCCCGAGAGAGAACCCAGCAATTCGGCGTTGTACCCGTAAAACCCAATCCGGCACAGCATCCAGGCCGCGTACAACAGCAGGATGCGGTAAATCAAAGTCAAAAAATCATCGAACCAACGGGTCATAGGTCAGGTCTTAGGCAAGACAAAAGTAGTGAAATTTCCATTACCTTTGTCCATTATGATTCGCCGACTGGAATTACTTGCTCCGGCCAAAGATGCCGCTTATGGGATCACCGCCATCGATTACGGCGCCGATGCCGTCTATATCGGCGCTCCGAAGTTCGGGGCTCGGGCGGCTGCGGGGAATTCGTTGGAAGATATCCGCCGGCGGGCCGATTATGCCCACCGCTTCCGGGCGAAAGTCTACCTGGCCCTGAATACCGTATTGTACGACCGGGAACTGGAAGAAGCCGCTCGATTGGCCCGGGAAGCTTGGCAGGCGGGTTTGGATGCCCTGATTGTACAGGATATGGCGCGGGCCCAGACGGATCTTCCACTTCCGTTGCATGCTTCCACGCAAACCTTTACCCATTCGGTGGAAAAAGCCGCTTTTTTGCAGCAGGCGGGTTTCTCCCGGATCATCCTGGAACGGGCCGCTACGCTGGATGAAATCCGGGAGATTCGCCGGGCGACGGACATCGAACTGGAAGCCTTTGTGCACGGGGCGATCTGTGTATGTTATAGCGGACAGTGCTACTTGAGCCAAGCCCTGTGCGGGAAAAGCGGTAACCGTGGCCAGTGCAGTCAACCCTGTCGGTGGGATTACAACCTGATCGGAGAATGATCCCGTCCGTTGGCCTCCGTCCGGCATTTTCTTTCGGTACGGGACCTGAATCTGTCGGGACGCCTGGAAGAGTTGGTCGATGCCGGGGTGAATTCCTTTAAAATCGAGGGCCGGTTAAAAGACGGCGCTTACCTCGGCAATAGCGTGGCACTTTACCGAAAAGCCCTCGACCGGATCATTGCTGGCAAAAAAGAACTAGTTCGCTCCAGCGACGGACAGACCGTTTACGATTTCGAACCCGATCCGCAAAGAACCTTCTCCCGCGGCTTTACCGAATATTACCTGAGCGGTCCTCAAAATCAGGTCTCTTCCTTCGACACCCCCAAATCGATCGGACAGTTCGTTGGAACGGTCGTCCGGACAGGAAAGGATTTTTTCACCCTCGAACGGGAAGACGAATCGTTGAGCAACGAAGACGGGATTTGTTTCCTGTCGGATCGGCAGCTGCACGGCACACGGATCAATCGGGCGGAAGGAGCGGCCGTATGGCCGAACAGCATGGAAGGGATCGTTCCAGGCATCGGCATTTACCGAAACCATGACCACTTCTATGCCAAGCAGTTGGAGCGGAGTAAAACCCGGCGTACCCTTGCCGTGGAGGCAGTCGTCCGGATCCGTGAAGACCGAATAACCCTCCTTATCTCGGATGCGGAAGGGACCCGGGTAGCGCAGAGCGTGGACGGACGGTTCGAGCCGGCGCGGCATCCCGAGCAGGCAGCGCAAGCCGTCCGGCAGCAGATCGCCAAAACCGGGGAGACGATTTTCCGTATCAGGACGATCGATCTGAAATGGGATGTTCCCCGATTTGTACCCGCTTCCGCCTTGAACCGCCTTCGCCGGGAGACCTTGGAGGCCTTGGAACTGCGGCGGGAAAAAAATTACTGGCGGGAAAAACGCGCTCCTGCCGATGCTACGGCTCGATTCCCGCAAACGAGCCTCGATTACCGGGCCAATGTGACCAACCGGAAGGCCGAAGCCTTTTACCGCCGTCACGGAGTAAAGGATATCGAGCCGGGAGTCGAATTGCGGACGGATTATATCGGGCTGGAAGTCATGCGGTCACGGTATTGTCTTCGGCGGGAAATGGGAACCTGCCTACAGGAAAAAAACTGCGCTTACCGGGGTCCTATGTACTTGGAAAATAATAACCATATACTGGAATTGCAATTCGACTGTGCTCGTTGCGAAATGGCGGTCATTTATAAAGGAAAACGCCCATGAAATCCGAATTATTGATACCCTTTCACTGGCAGGACTATGAGCTGATCGACAGTGGAAATTTTGAGAAATTGGAACGTTTCGGAGCCTATGTGCTCTCCCGTCCGGAACCGCAAGCGATTTGGAACAAATCTCTGCCGGAAACCCAGTGGGAGCAGATGGCCGGGGCCGCCTTCAAAAAAGACCGCAAAAATGAAGACCGGGGAGAATGGATGCTTCGACAGGGAATGCCGCAACAGTGGTTTATCGGCTACCGGTACCGGGGAATGAAACTACGGCTGCGGCTGGGATTAACCGCTTTTAAACATGTCGGAGTTTTTCCGGAACAGGCCGAAAACTGGGACTGGATTTACGATCGGGTACAGCAACAGGGAGCGGGCGCCAACGTGCTCAATCTGTTTGCCTATACGGGAGGAGCCTCACTGGCCGCGCGGAGCGCCGGGGCGGAGGTCACTCATGTGGATTCGGTGAAACAGGTCATCAGTTGGTCGCGGGAAAATATGGAAGCTTCCGGATTGAACCACATTCGGTGGGTGGTCGAGGATGCGATGAAATTTGTTCGGCGCGAAAGGAAAAGAGGCCGTACCTATGCGGGCATTATTCTCGACCCGCCGGCCTACGGCCGCGGTCCGGACGGAGAGAAATGGGTGCTGGAACAGCATATCAACGAATTGCTCACCGAATGCGCTCGGCTTCTGGCGCCGGGCGGATTTGTGGTGCTCAACCTCTATTCGATGGGCTTTTCGGCTTTGTTGGCCCGTACGGCCGTGCGGCAGTTATTCGGGCCGGTGCAGTCGGAGCAATTCGGCGAATTGTATCTTTCGGACCGCTCGGAAAAAGCGCTGCCCTTGGGGGTGTATTACCGGGGAGTCTTTTAAAATAGCCCGGTACGTGTTTTGAGAAATGAGTGACCGCTTTCTATCGGATGGGACCAAGTATGAGACGGGTTTCGGTCAGAACGACCGGGTTCGTATGGAGGTAAAAATGGAGGATGGTATTTTGCCGAGTTGTACGGTCTACGTTCCATCGAGGGAATGGAGTCGGTTTTTCCGGATCTTAATTTCAACCACGCAGCGCGACAGCGGGCATAAAGTTTGCTTGGAATCGTCCGGGCGGAAGAAATGAAACCGGAACAGGGCTCCCGCAGGACTAAACACCGAAACAGCGCCATCCAATCAGCAGCGGACAAAACCGGGATTCCGTTCCGGCCCGCATACTTTTAATGGCTTGCAAAGCGTTATCAGTAAACCGTTTATATAATCCGGGAAATTGTATTAAATTTGTGAGATTAAACTCAATTCCATGGCAAAACAGGTCAAGAAAAAAATAGAACCGAAAAAAATTTCCAAAACGTTGAACAGTAAACGTTTTCTGATGTGGTTTTGGATTGTGGTCGTGGCTCCGGTAGCGCTTTTGCTGCTGCTGGTGGGACTGACCGTGCTGGGTACCTTCGGAAAACTTCCCACGTTCGAGGATCTGGAAAACCCGAAAAGCAACCTGGCTACCGAAGTCTATTCCGAAGACGGGGAGATGATCGGCAGTTTTTTCTTGCAAAACCGTTCCTATACTACCTACGAAGAACTCTCACCCAATCTGGTAGCGGCTTTGGTCGCTACGGAAGACGCCCGTTTCTATACCCATTCGGGGATCGATTTCGTCTCCCTGGCCCGGGTCGGATTTAAAACCGTACTGCTGGGACAAAAACAAGGGGGGGGAAGTACCATCACGCAGCAATTGGCCAAGAACCTGTATGAAACCCGGAATGAGAAGCAGGAAGCTTTTCGGCTCTTCACATCCAAACTCAAAGAATGGATAACTGCCGTCGGTCTGGAGTACAACTATACGAAGGATGAAATCATTGCGATGTACCTCAATACGGTGGAGTTCGGAAGCAACGCCTACGGTATCAAATCGGCGGCGCGAACCTTTTACAATAAACTTCCCGAGGAACTTTCCATCGAGGAAGCGGCCATGTTGGTGGGTGTGGTCAATGCTCCGACCCGTTACAGTCCCCGCTTGAATCCGGATAATGCCCGCCTGCGGCGCAATACAGTGATTGACCGGATGAGTGAGAATGGCTTCATCACCGTGCAGCAGCGCGATTCATTGAAACAATTGGAGGACCCGCTGGATTATAATCCGATTGATCACAACACCGGTACCGGTACCTATTTCCGGGAAATGCTCCGCCTCACCATGACCGCCGAACGTCCCAAACGAAGCAGTTACGCCAACGATTGGGATTACCAGCAGGCGGCAAAAATGTGGGATGAAAATCCGATTTACGGCTGGACCCATAAAAATCGAAAAGCCGACGGCACGGAATACCACCTCTATAAAGATGGGTTGAAAATTTATACCACCATCAATGCTTCCATGCAAAAATATGCGGAAGAGGCGCTGTTCGAGCATCTGAAAACCACGCTTCAACCCCAGATGAATCAACAGATCAAATCGGATAACCGGATTTTCCGCAATGTTACGGCCGAGCAGATCGAAACGATCAAAGTCCAGGCGATGAAAAATTCGGACTGGTACCGGGAACTGAAAAAAACGGGAGCTTCCGATGCGGACATCCGCAGGGTTTTCGATCAGGAGAAAATGCAGATGCGAATTTTTACCTACAACGGCGAAATCGATACCCTGATGACCCCTATGGATTCTATTCTGCATTATAAATCCTTATTGCGTGCATCGTTTATGGCGATGGACCCGCTGACCGGATATGTCAAAGCCTATGTGGGCGGACCGGATTTCCGTTACTTCAAATACGATATGGTCAAGCAGGGAAAGCGGCAGGTCGGCTCTACCATCAAACCTTTTATTTACACTTTTGCGATCGATCACCTGGGGTTTTCTCCCTGTCATCCTGTGTTTAATGCGCCGGTTACCCTCGAAACATTTAACCAGGAACCGTGGACGCCCAAAGAGGCCGGGGGATATAACTACGACTACGAATACCATCCGCTTCAATGGGGTCTACAGCAGAGTCGGAATAATTATTCGGCCTGGATCATGAAGCAGGCCAAGCAAGCGCAGCCGGTGGCGGATTATATCCATAAACTGGGCATTCGTTCTTACATCGATCCCGTGCCTGCCCTGTGTCTGGGGTCGGCCGACGTATCGCTGTTCGAGATGGTGGGGGCGTATGCCACCTATGCCAATCAGGGAGTTCATACCGAACCGCTGTTCGTTACCCGCATCGAAGACCGGCAGGGCAATTTATTATCCACCTTTACTCCGCAATCGACGGATGCCATCAGCGCGCAGACCGCTTTTACCATGTTGAATATGCTGAAGAATGTGGTCACCCACGGAACGGCCGCACGCATCAATTGGATGTACCATCTGAAAGGCCCCGAAGATGGAGATATCGGGGGAAAAACCGGCACTTCCCAGTATAATTCGGACGGTTGGTTCATCGGCGTTACGCCTAAATTGGTGGCCGGGGGCTGGGTAGGAGCGGAAGACCGA
>JAJQAW010000136.1 GCA_021203585.1 Rikenellaceae bacterium | reverse complement strand
GTGTCGCTTTTTACAAAAAGCGACGATTTGGGCGACTTTCTAAAAGTCGCAGTTCAAGTCGCTTCAGCCCACTTTTTTAAACAAAATACAAACTAAAACTATAGCGAAATGCCAAAATGCCAGTACATCGACCCCGCTAAGATGCGGAAAGCGGGCGAAGTGAATTTTAAACCGATCCCGGTAAACCAGTACAACAAAACGGTGGCTGACGAACTGAAAGCCAACCATTTCACGAAACAGGACCTGAAGGACATTTACCACGATATGGTCCTGATCCGTGAATTTGAAACCATGCTGAACCTCGTGAAGACAACCGGAGGTTACAACGGCGTGGAATACAACAATCCCGGACCGGCTCACCTCTCGGCCGGACAGGAAGCCGCCGCCGTCGGGATGGCCTACACCCTGACGATCGACGATTTTATCTTCGGCTCTCACCGCAGCCACGGCGAAATCCTGGCCAAAGGGATGCGCGCGATCCGCCTGCTGGATGAAAACCAGCTGACCGAAATCATGGAGAACTTCTTCGGAGGAGCTACCCTGAAGGCGGCCAAAACCGGATTTCAAACCGACGATGTGAAAAAACTGGCGCGCCGGTTCCTGGTGTACGGGATCATGGCCGAAGTATTCGCTCGTGAAACCGGCTTTAACAAAGGGCTGGGCGGAAGCATGCACGCCTTCTTCACTCCGTTCGGAATCTACCCGAACAACGCCATTGTGGGCGGCAGCGGCGATATTGCCGTCGGTGCGGCGCTGTACAAAAAAGTGAACCGCAAACCGGGTATCGTAGTGGCCAATATCGGTGATGCTTCGATGGCCTGCGGTCCCGTATGGGAAGGACTGATGTTCTCCGCTATGGACCAGTTTAAACAACTGTGGGAAGGCGATATGAAAGGCGGTCTACCGGTGATCATCAATATCATGAACAACCAGTACGGCATGGGCGGACAAACCTGTGGCGAAACCATGGGATACGACGTAGCGGCCCGTATCGGTGCCGGAGTTAATCCGGAGCAGATGCATGCCGAACGGGTGGACGGCTACAATCCGTTGGCCGTGATCGACGCCTACCGCCGGAAAAAAGCGATTCTGGAGGAGAAAAACGGCCCGGTTTTGCTCGACGTACTGACTTACCGGTATAGCGGTCACTCGCCTTCGGACGCTTCGTCGTACCGTACCAAAGAAGAGGTAGATGCCTGGATGGAGCACGACTGCATCGTGGGCTACGGCAAGCAGCTGACCGAGGCCCAGGTGACCACCCAGGAGGAACTGGAAGCGATTCAGAACGATGTGCTGGAGGTGATCTTCGATATCTTTAAAATCGCCATCGACGACGAGGTTTCTCCTCGCATGGATCTGAAAAAGCATCCGGAACTGTTGGGCGAGATGGTCTTCTCTAACCAATCGGTCGATACGATGGCCCCGGGCGTGGTGCCGGATACAAATCACCCGATGGCCGAAAACCCGCGCGTGCAGCAAATCGCAAAAAAAGAGCGCTTTGTGACCGATGCCCAGGGAAAACCGGTCTCCAAAATGAAGCAATACCAACTGCGGGACGGAATCTTCGAGGCCATGATCGACCGGTTCTATAAGGACACGACGTTGATCGCTTACGGGGAAGAAAACCGCGACTGGGGCGGCGCCTTTGCCGTTTACCGGGGCTTGACCGAGGCGTTGCCGTATCACCGGTTATTTAACTCTCCGATCGCTGAGGCCGCTATCGTGGGGACTGCTATCGGGTACGCCATGTGCGGTGGACGTGTGGTGCCGGAAATCATGTACTGCGACTTTTTGGGCCGCTGCGGTGATGAAGTGTTCAACCAGATGCCCAAATGGCAAGCCATGAGCGGCAATGTCATCAAAATACCGATCGTGCTGCGCGTATCGGTCGGATCGAAATACGGGGCGCAGCACTCGCAGGACTGGACCTCGCTCGTAGCCCATATCCCCGGACTGAAAGTCGTGTTCCCGGTGACGCCTTACGATGCAAAGGGACTGATGAACTCGGCATTGCAGGGAACCGATCCGGTGATTTTCTTCGAAAGTCAGCGGATCTACGAGATCGGCGAACAATTCCACGAAGGGGGTGTTCCGGAAGGGTATTACGAAATTCCATTCGGGCAGCCGGACGTGAAGCGTGCCGGTAGCGACATTACCATTCTTACGATCGGTTCCACCCTGTATACGGCGCTGAAAGCGGCGGACCAGCTGCAGGAAAAATACGGCATGAGCGCCGAGGTGATCGACGCCCGTTCGCTGGTTCCGTTCGATTACGAGCCGGTGATCGAATCGATCAAAAAAACCGGACGGATCGTGTTGGCCAGCGATGCCAATGCTCGCGGATCATTCCTGAACGAGATTGCCCGCAACCTGACCGAACTGGCATTCGACTACCTCGATGCGCCTCCGGTAGTGGTCGGCTCCCGCAACTGGATCACCCCGGCTTACGAGTTGGAAGACGCCTTCTTCCCGCAGCCGGATTGGTTCCTGGATGCGATCCACGAAAAAATCGTTCCCTTGCAGGGACACGTTCCTACCCGTAACTTCACCGACGCAGAACAAATCCGCCGGGCGAAAAACGGTATTTAATAAATATTTACCCTCTGCTTCTCGGAGCAGAGGGTTTTCCACTTTATACCTAACTTACTATACCGACTATGTCTGATTTAACCGAAAACGATATCCTAAAAGTAAACGCCCACCTTCATACCCCCTACTCGTTCAGCGCTTTCAATTCCATTGCACAGGCTTTGGATATGGCTGCCCAGGAGGGAGTAAAGGTTGTCGGGATCAATGATTTTTATACCACCGACGGCTACGCCGAATGGAAGGCGGAATGCGAAAAACGCAAACTTTTCCCGCTTTTCCATATTGAATTTATCAGCCTGCAGGCCGAAGATCAGGCCGCCGGTATCCGTGTAAACGACCCCAACAATCCGGGCCGCACGTATATGAGCGGAAAAGGGTTGTGTAACCCGATGGAACTGACCGAACCGTATAAAACACAATTTGATAGCGTAAAAAACGAATCCAACGCGCACGTGGAAAAAATGTGCGCTAAGCTCAACGAAATATTAGTCCAGGTGGGAGCAGGTTTCAGCCTGGACGTGGAACA
This sequence comes from Rikenellaceae bacterium, assembly GCA_021203585.1. Classification (GTDB taxonomy): domain Bacteria; phylum Bacteroidota; class Bacteroidia; order Bacteroidales; family Rikenellaceae; genus JAJQAW01. Next base: position 4,356 of record JAJQAW010000136.1, on the reverse strand, counting down.
GATCAAACGGGAGCTGACCAAGGGTTCAATTCGGGAACGGCATCTTGCCAAAGCGCTCCGTATGGCTGTGTACGATAAAGCGGGAGATTATCCGGAAGCGGTTAAAACCCTGCTGGAAAAAATTTTCGGCGGGAAGGAAATGAAATCCGACCCGGCTGACCACGCGGCGGTCGAAAATGAAATCCGCAATAACCTGCTCAAAGCCGGCGGCGGAGCCTTCGTTCCGGAAGATCCCAAAACGTTTCTACCCTTCGACGAGGTATGTAAAATCATCCTCAATGCCGGTGGAATCCCGACCTATCCCTTCCTGGCGGACGATGCGAACGGAAATTTTACCGATTTTGAAGAGAACCTAGAAAAAACGGCGGCCATACTAAAAGAACGGGGAATTCATTCGGTGGAATTCATCACCACCCGCAACAGCGTGGAGACCCTGGAAAAATACGCCGGCTACCTGCATGAAAACGGTTTTGTGGTCACCTTCGGAAGCGAACACAACACGCCGGCCATGGAACCGATCGAGTTGAAAGCCCGAAAAAATACACCGCTTACCGAAAAACTGTTGCAGATCAACTACCAAAGCGCCTGCGTGGTGGCCGCCCATCAGGATAAAGTAGCCAAAGGCGAAAAAGGTTATGTCGATGCGGAAGGTAAAGCGGACACTGCGCGCCGGGATGAATTTGTAGCCTATGGAAACGCGCTGATTCAGGCAGCGATTAAATAACAAAACCGACATGAAAGCGATTCAAGACCTTATAGAGATATCGCAGCACTACGGCAAAGACGCCCGGTATGTGATTGCGGGAGGTGGGAATACCTCGTATAAAGATGGGGAAAAATTATGGGTGAAAGCCAGCGGGTTTCCGTTGGCGACCATTACCGAGGACGGTTTTGCCGTCCTGGACCGTGAAAAACTGAACGTGATTTCGGAAAAAACCTATCCGGCCGATACCGATGCCCGGGAGGAAGCGGTTAAAAACGATCTGGCCGCCGCTACCTTGACCCCCGGCCGCCGGCCGTCGGTCGAGACTTCGATGCACAACGCGATAAACGCGGCATTTGTCGTGCATCTCCACCCTACCCTGGTCAACGGGTTGATGAGCGGGAACACGGCCGAGAGCGATACCCGGCGGATTTTCGGGAATAAGGCGTTGTATATCCCGTACATCGATCCGGGTTATATCCTCTTTAAAGCCGTGGAGGAAGGATTGGCCCGGCACAAAGCCGAGCACGGGTTTGAGCCAAAAATTATCCTGTTACAAAACCATGGGATCTTTGTGGCAGCCGATACGACCGATGAGATCCGCAAGATTTACGACGATGTGTTCGCCAAACTGGAAAAAGAGGTCAAACAGGCTTTGCCGGACAGCGCTCCGATGCCGGTGTGCGACTGTGTGCAGACCTTTGTTCCCGCCCTGCGGATGCTCGTTTCAAAAGATGGTCTGAAGACGTTGAAAATCAAAAACAATGCACTGATTTCTTACTTTACGGAATCAGCGGCCAACTATCAAAAAATTTGCCGGCCGTTTGCGCCGGATGCCATCGTTTATTGTAAATCGAATTACCTCTATTTTGAGTCGACCGAAAATATTCTTAAAACGGCGGAAGAACGGATCAGTGAATTTATTTCCAGGTACGGGTATAGTCCGAAAGTGATTTTGGTGAAAGGTGTCGGGTTGATTGCCGTAGGCGATCATGCGGCACAGTGCGATACGATTCTGGACGTGTTCGAGGATGCGATGAAAGTGACCTGGTATGCGCAGTCTTTTGGCGGTGAACATCCGATGACCCAGGCGCAGATCGACTTTATCGATAACTGGGAGGTGGAAAATTACCGCCGAAAAATTGCAGCCGGCAATTCTGCGGGACGTGTTGAAAATAAAATTATTATCGTCACCGGTGCGGCTCAGGGATTTGGAGAAGGGATTGCCCGTTGTCTGATCGCCGAGGGGGCGAATATTGTGGTGGCTGACCTGAACGAAAATGTCGGGGAAGTAACTGCCGCAAAACTCAATCAAATGGCCAGGAGTAATCGCGCGATTTTTGTAAAGACCAATGTAGCTGATATTCCGAGTCTGAAGAACCTGATGCATGAAACGGTTTGTGCATTTGGAGGCGTGGATGTGTTTGTAAGCAATGCCGGAGTACTTCGTGCAGGCGGTCTGGACGATATGACACCGGAGAATTTTGACTTTGTGACGAAGATTAATTATAACGCTTACTTCTATTGCACGCAGGCTGTGGCTCCTATTATGAAGCTGCAAACGGCTTTCGATCCGGAATATTACTGTGATGTGATTCAGATTAATTCCAAGTCGGGATTACGCGGGAGTAAGGCCAATTTTGCCTATGCCGGCGGGAAATTCGGCGGGGTGGGCCTGACGCAATCCTTTGCCCTCGAACTGGCTCCGTTCCGGATTAAGGTGAACTCGATCTGTCCGGGGAATTTTTATGAAGGACCGCTATGGAGTGATCCGGAGAATGGACTGTTTGTACAGTATCTCAATGCCGGTAAAGTACCGGGCGCGAAAACCATCGAGGATGTGCGGGAGTTCTATCTGGCGCAGGTACCCATGCGCAAAGGATGTTCGCCCGTGGATGTGACCAAAGGGGTCATGTACCTGATAGAGCAGACCGGAGAGACCGGACAGGCGCTCCCGATTACCGGCGGACAAGTGATGCTGAATTAGGACGTCAGCATGGAGTTTGCGAAGCGTTTTGAGTTTCTTTTTTGGAACATGACGAGAATGCTTAGCGAAACTTTTACCTGACAGTTAGTTGGAAAAAACAAAATACGATACCATGAAAACCAAAGCAGTAAGATTATACGGCAAAAACGACCTCCGGCTGGAGGAATTCGATCTGTCTGCCATTCAGGATAATGAAATTTTGGCCAAAGTTGTATGCGACAGCCTGTGCATGTCCTCCTATAAAGCGGCACAACAAGCGAGCAACCATAAGCGGGTACCGGATGATATCGCTGAAAACCCCACCATCATCGGACATGAATTTGCCGGCGAAATCGTAGAAGTCGGCTCAAAATGGAGCTCACAATTCAAGGCCGGAGACAAGTTCTCCATTCAACCCGCGTTAAACTACGAAGGCGGCCCGGTAGGAATTCTCAGCGCGCCGGGATACTCATACCGATACATCGGCGGAGACGCCACGTATGTGATTATCCCGAATGAGGTGATGGAAAACGGCGCTCTGCTCCCCTACAAAGGCGAAGGGTTCTATCCGGCTTCATTGTCCGAACCGCTGTCTTGCGTAATCGGTGCCATGCATGCCAATTACCACACCACTCCCGGAAGCTATGTCCACAAAATGGAAATCGTAGAGGGTGGGAATCTTGCCCTGTTGGCTGGTGTAGGCCCCATGGGCTTAGCTGCAATCAATTATGTACTGCGCCGTCCGGACCGCAAACCGGGGTTGATGGTCGTGACAGATATCGACCAGGCACGTCTGGACAGGGCCGCATCGTTGTACACCGTTGAATTTGCCAAAGAGCAGGGCATCGACCTGCGATACGTAAACACCGGCGCCATGACCGACCCGGCGGCAGCACTGAAAGAAATGACCGACGGCAAAGGATACGACGATGTGTTCGTGTTCGCTCCGGTGACCCCGGTGGTAGAGCAAGGCGATGCGATCCTGGCCTTCGACGGATGCCTCAACTTCTTCGCAGGCCCGTCGAAGCCGGATTTCTCCGCACGGTTTAATTTCTATAATGTGCATTATGCCTATACCCATGTGGTAGGAACCAGCGGCGGCAACACCGATGATATGATCGAAGCACTGGATTTGATGGGCAAGGGACTCGATCCGGCCGGGCTAGTCACCCACATCGGCGGATTGGATGCCGTGATCGAGGCGACACTGCACCTGCCGGAAATCCCCGGCGGAAAAAAACTGATTTACAATCACATCGACATGCCGCTCACCGCCATAGCCGAGTTCGAGGAAAAAGGCCGGAGCTGTCCGGTTTTCAAAAATCTTCACGATATTTGCAGCAAGAACAATGGTCTGTGGAGTGTCGAAGCGGAAGATTATTTGTTAACCCATGTCGGGGAACTGACGGTTTAAAGCTACCTATTTTACCGTTAAGCCATTCAATTTTACCCACGGAGGGAAAGCTATCCGTGAATCGTCCGGGCCACAAGGAAAAACGATACTAAACCGAACTGAAAAACATGAAAAACTATGTACGCTCCGGTAAATTCAATCCCGGACTAACCCTACTTTGGACGATTCTCGGATTGGCAGCCGGAGCGGTCTTGAGTCTTGTTTATACTGCCGCTGCCAACTGGAATCCATATATCTATCTGAATATACTGATCCTTGCAGGGATGATGGTAG
>JAJQAW010000319.1 GCA_021203585.1 Rikenellaceae bacterium | reverse complement strand
GGTTTGGGCTACGATGAATTCGTGGATTCCCCCCAGCCCGAGTAATCGCATCAAGGGGCCCGCGACGCAGCCCCTCACCCCGGTTTTGATCCCTTCCGAGGCACAGTACAGGTATACATTTTGCGTGCAGTGTCCGGCATCCAGACTGGCAAAGCGCACCCGAATCTGCGGATCGCTCAGGAAGCCGTCGATCATTTCGTTGCCCGTATTCCGGTAACGATCGTAATCGGCGATAAAGACCAGATTGACAGGAGCGGTTCGGGCAGCCGGAAAACCTCCCGCCAGTGCCCGGTGGTCACCTTCCACGACCGGTACCAGTTCATGGGCCTGGGCATCGTACCGGTAAATTCCGTTGGCCAGGATGGCATACAATTGAAGCGGATACAAAGCCAGGGCGGAGGGCGCGGTTCGTTTACCGTCTTCACGGTTCCGGCCGTAAGCGGCCCAGAGGATTTCCGAGAGGTGTTTCAAAGAGAGATTTTCGGTTTGAAAATCCCGGTCGGATTTGCGGTGACTCAAGGTCTGCATCAGCGGATCGCCTCCGCGGAGATCGGGCTGCTCCAGCCGGATCGTTTCAAAAGAGTTCAATGTCATAGGTGTCGTGTTTGAATTTGTAAGGATTTGAGCTTTCGACGTGTTTAGGGTCAGGGAAAGAGAAACCAGACCGAAAATGAACCATTTTGTTTTCATAGGCAATTTATTTAGGGATTTAAAATCTCGTCGTAGGAAAAAACGGTGGCGGTACGAGAGGAGGAGTAAGCGGCGAAGTATCCGAGACAACCTCCGGAGAAGTTATCGATCGGATTGGTATTGGCCGAGCTGCTCAAACCGACCGAAAACAGGTAGTCGTACGTACGCTGATCGATCGTTTGCAGTTCGATTTCGATCCGGTCTCCTTCGTACAGAATGTCGTCCCAGTCCTCTTCTTTATTCTCGCTGGCCATTTTTTCGGTCATGCAGACCAGGTCCAGGGTAATCGTCTGTCCGTCGTTCCCGCGGTCATGCAGGACATTCCAGCGGTAATTTTCTCCGTTGCGGAAGACCCGGTAGCAATAATAATTCTCTTGGTCGGGCAAATCTTCGAACGAGAAGGTGAGGATCACGAATTTTTGCCCCATCACCTTCAACCACTGGAAAAAGGGTTCTTGGATCGGGGCGGGGCCAGGCATCGTAGAGCGGGAAACAAACCGGGCTCCGTCCGCCTCCACCGTCAGGGTATAGGTTTCACCGGCCGTTCCCCGCAGTCCGGTCGCCCGGTAAAACCCACCGCTGTCGCACGGAAGGTCATAACGGTCGCCGCTGCCGGTAGTCAAGCTCACCAGGGCCTGGTCCTGCGGCAGAGCTTCTCCGCCGTCCTCCATATCTCGGGTCAGGGTTACCAGCACTTCCGTGGTTTCGTTGGTAATCCGGCCCTCCACGACATACAACGGGGTAACGGAGCGGTAATCGATGCCGATCTCCTTTTCACACGCACAAAAAAAGAAAATCACAGCGGCTGCCAAATAGTTCGATCGCTTCATGTCCTTAAAATTTAATACTATACGAAACGGAGGGTATAATCCCGAATAGGGAGGTTTGCACGGCTTTGCTTTCCCAAGGTTTGCTCGAGTCGTCCTCGAAAGAGATGATAAATGGGTTGTAGCGGCAATAGGCGTTGTAGAGTCCGAAAGACCATTCGCGGGTAAAACGTTTGGAGATTTTGGTATGGGTCGCGCTCAGATCGAGCCGGTGGTAATCCGGAGCTCTGTAGCCGTTGCGTTCGGCATAATAATAAACCGTTTCACCGTTGACCGTATACTTGGCGCTGGGAGCGGTCAGCGCCTGACAGGTATTGTACACCCAGGTTCCCGCAATTTGCCAACCCCGCGGCAGTTCATACATGCCGACTACCGACAGATCGTGCCGGCGGTCGTTGCCGGCCGTATACCAGCGGTCGTTATCGATACCGGGAATTTTATTGTCCGACCAGGAGAGCGTATAGGAAATCCAGCCGGTCAGCCGGCCGGTATTTTTACGGATATAGGCTTCCATTCCGTAAACACGTCCTTTGCCCGCCAGGATGATCCGCTCGATCTCGATCTCGGAATTGAACGATTTGCCGTCTTTGTAATCCAGGACGTGTCGGATCGATTTGTAATATCCTTCGACCGATAATTCGTAGGTTTGAAAAGCGGTCAATCCCACGTAACCGAGACTGAACTGGTCGGCGGTTTGCGGTTTGACGTTGTTGTTGCTGAGGGTATACCGGTCCATCGGCAGGGACATACTTTGTACCCGGAGGGCATGAATATTCTGCGAGGTGCGGCTGTACCCGGCTTTGAGGCTCTGATGCGAGTCGATGCTGAAATTCAGGCTGGCGCGCGGTTCCAGCACCAGGTAGGTTTTGACCATTTCCTCCCGTTTGTAACGGAGCGTTTCCAAAATATCGCCGTTCTCGTCCAGCCGGTAATACGGGGAGCCACCCAGGGCGGAAAAGGCGTTGAGCCGTAGTCCGGCCGAAACCGTCAACTTGGACATCTTCCAGTCCTGGTTGATCCAGGCAGAATTTTCCCAGGCGTAGCGCCGCTCTTTTTCGCGGTAATTACTCATATCCCATTCCGCGGACTTGAGATCGATGTACACCGATTCGAACCCGAATTTCAGGGTGTGGCCATCGGGAGCGGACCAGGTCATATCTTCCCGAATCCCATATTTACGGATATGGGTATCCAGGCTGTTGGATATATCGAGTATCTCGACGCTGTTGTCCGAAAAGTAGGAGGAACCGATCAGCGAGGTATTCGCGTAAAGCCGGTCGTTGAAGCGATGAAACCACCGGAGGGTGGATGCGGTATTTCCCCATTTCATGGCCACCAAATCCTCCAGCCCCATGTTGTCGCGCCCCACAAAAAAGGAGACGAAGAGATTGTCGTTGTCCGAAAGATTATAATTGACCTTCGCGTTGAGATCGTAAAAATTCAAGGTATTGTCTTTGCAATCTTCGGTCAATTTGAGGAAGATATCGAGATAACTGCGGCGCGCGGCTGCGAAAAAGGAGGCGGTTTCTCGAACGAGAGGGCCCTCGACATGGACTTTGGCCGAGAGGAGTCCCACGCTTCCGTTGAAGGAATAATTCTGCATATTCCCCGTTTTGGTATGGATATCGAATACGGAGGAAACCGCGCCGCCGAACTGGGCGGGAATCTGTCCTTTATACAGGGAGGCATTGGTCAGGGCATCGTCGTTGAAGGTGGAAAAAATGTCTATCAAATGTCCGGCATTATAAATGGTAGCGTCGTCCAGCACGATCAGGTTCTGAACCGCCGTTCCGCCCCGGACCTGGAAACCGCTCGAACCGTCTCCTTCCGACTTTACTCCCGGAAGTAATTGCAGCGACCGTATGATATCCCGTTCCCCCAGCAGGGAGGGAATTTTAGCCATTTCAGCCAATTCTATCCGCTCCACACCGATCAATACGCTGTTCAGCCGGTCCCGCGCCGAGGTGGCAGTGACTGTAATCTCCTCGATCGCGTGGCTTTGCTCGGAGAGGGAGATTTCCACGTCTTGGCCCGGCAAGGAATCGATCGCCACTTCCAGGGTTTCATAGCCGAGAAACGAAAAAACCAGTGTCCGGGTTCCCTCGGCCAGAGCGATGGAAAATCGGCCCTGCGGATCGGTACTTACTCCGTGGGAGGGGGATTCTTCGCTGTACACCGTGACGCCCGCTATCGGACGGCGGGTGATTGCATCGGTAACGGTTCCCTGTAATTCCACTGGTCGCTGCGCCGCCACGGGCAGTGCGGCACCCCATAGGAAAGCGATCAGCAGGTTTCTATATTTTTTCATTAAATCCAATTTGTCGGTCGGTAGTCATTAACAGCCTTGTTAGGTAATCGGTAAAAAAAGGAGTCGGTCAAATCCGTAGCCGGCTCAATATGATTTCGGTATTCATCTTTTTCCGTTCTTCCCGCAGGGCTTCCGCCTCTTCCCCCGTAAAAGCGGAAAGTAAGGGGTGGATCAGAAAAAAACAACAATTCAGGGTTACCATGCTATACACCAAATCATACGGTTCGATGTAGCGGATTCTTCCGTTCTCCACTTCCTTGTCGATCTCTTTTTTCCAGTGGGCAAAAACATCTTTGGCGTGATCTTCGGTGGATCGAATAAACTGTTCCCTCAGAGTTTCGCTATGCAGAATTTCCGAAATGATGAAACCCGGTATTTCCGCATGTTGCGCGATGTAATCGAAATGATGTTCGATCTGGGCTTTTATTTTTTCCAGAAAGGGTAGATCTTCGTCCAGCTTGAACAACAGGATATCGTGCATCGTCCTGGATTTTTCCTCAAAAACCACATGGAACAGCTTTTCCTTGCTTTGGTAATAGTAGTGCAACATGGCATGGTTGACCCCTGCCCGTTTGGCAATCTCGGTGGTACGGGCCTTATCGTAGCCTTTTTCCAGAAATTCCGCTTCGGCCGCCTGTAAAATCAACCGCTGGTTGTTGATGTCTTTCGGACACATGGTATGAAGATTTACCTGCAAAGGTATACAATTATTTAACAATGCTGTTAAGCCGGCCCTTAATCAGTATGTCTGCCGGTAAAAAATTCACCCGGCGCGATCCCACACCCGAATACCGGGGGAGATTTCCGGCCGTATGCTTGTGCCCACGTTCGAATGGATACCGGCATGGATCGGGTAGTTTTCTTCTATCCTTCATAGGAAAGTCCGGCCTCTGTAGGCCGAACTTTTTATTGATAAGGAGCATCTTCGGCTCCGTTCTCATCGTAAAGCGGACCGGTCGTACATGCCGTCTTCGTTCAGTCCGTCGGGGATAAAATCCGAGGTCGGAATATCCTCCCCGACCATGCTTTCCCCAGCGATAATTTCATCGCGGTACCCTTCCGCATATTCATTGTTTTCCGTGGAATCTACCACTCGGTCGGAATCGTATCGTAGGACGGTCATATTTTCCCGGTTTAATGATCGTATCCGCGGCAGGCATCGGCGCATTGGTTGCACACCTGGGCGCATTCTCGGCAATGGTCGTTGTCATGTTTGGAGCATTCGTCGGCGCAGGCTTCGCACACTTTGATGCATACGTGCACGATATCGCTCAGATAGGGACTTTCCATAGCGGCGTAGGACAGGGCCAAGGCACACACTTCCGCACACTCTTTATCCAGTTTGATGCAATGAATCATCATCTCTACCTGCTCTTCGTGCAGGCATTGGTTGAAGCAATGGTTGCAGGTGGCTACGCAATGGGCCAGCATGGCGGTCAATTCGGTTGTTCTTTGTTCCATAGATTAAACGGTTTAATGTGATGGATAACCCGGCAAAAACAATACCATTAAAAAAGGCGGCGCCCGCCGGTGCCGCCTTCCATGCATTTCACAGGGCTTATTTCGGGATTCGGGTTACTTCCCGTTCACCGTCTTCTTTGTGTTTGATTACGATTTCATTCTCTTTTTCGATCACTTTGGTCACCTCTTTTTCTCCGTCCACTTTTTCTTTGTGCACGTCGCGGCGATCGGTTTCAATATCCTTCACGAAATCGCGGCTGCTTCCGTCTTCATGTACTTTTACGAAGTCTTTGTAGTCGTTGTCTTTCAATTTCACGGTATATTCGTGTCCGTTTGAAACGGCTTTCCAAACCTCTTTGTCACGACCCGTTTTCACTTTCCAAGCGTCTCCGTCCATGATCATATCGTAAGCGATATCTTCCACATCGCCGTTGTTGTAGGTACTGGTCAAAACCACCTGAGCGGACCGGTTATCCGGAGCCATGCGTTCCGATTTGACCGTTACGTGGCGAACACCGCCTTTGGATTGCACGTTCGGTTGAACATGATTGCGAAGAATCTGTGCGTGACGGGCCCGTTCCTGAGAAACGACTGCCGGCGGCAGAGCTTCTTCCAGGTAAATGGTTTCCACGTAACCCACGTAATCCTGATTCATCAATCTTTCGTGTTGTGCCCTGGCTACTTCTGCTGCCGAGGTAGTTTTCGTTCTATTGCAGCTTTTACAGCTTGACAGTGCTACTAAACCTATGGCACACATCAACAGTACAGTTACTTTTTTCATAGTTGTTTTTATTAAATAGTTTTATTCGTAGCTAACTGAACAAGAACTGAGCCAAATAGGAGAGTACACTGAAAAATATCTCGTTTGAAGGCCTTCAGCGGCCATTTTCAGGTAACTTTTCATTTGCCAGTCCGAAGAGATCCGGCCGGCGTAGGGAGTGGGCCGGCCGATGATGAAGCAAATCCGTTTCCCCGGCCCGGCCGATCAACAACGGGGCGTGCGGATCGTGTAGACTCCGATTTTCCGTCACCCTTTGGAGATTTTCGTTGGCATAGCAGTACAGGCAGGCGTGCGGACAAGAATCGTATTGACCGATATCGATGCTTTCGATGCACCGGCACACCTCCCGCTGGTTTCGGTCTTTCCGGGCCCGGATCGGATAGCCCGCTATGCGTTCCACCCTTTTTGGGTCGATGCAATATCCTGCCTCGATCCCGAAGGAAGCGAGATCGCTCCGGACCGAACAACTCTGCGGTTGGATACCATAACTGTGGGCTATGGATGCGATGCTTCGGGCAAAGGCCGCTTTTTCCGTCTCCGAAAGTTCCCGCACGGGAAGATGCCGTAAATTTCTTTCCGTCTTCCGATACAGGGTGAGGAAACCGGTCATGACCGTATCCGTGTATCCGGAGAGCCGTTGAGCGATTTTTTCAAAAGATTCCGTCAGGTAACCCGGCTGCATGGTGTCGCTGACCAGTACCGGATCATACCGCCAGATTACTCGGGAGGGGCCGATTCGGTCGGACAACCGTTTTATAGCCTCGATGACCTGTGCCTTGCGGGGTACCGCCGGTTCGAGGCGCCGGTCGAATGGATTGACCGTAACGTGAAAATAAAAGGGATAATGGCTGATTTCATCCAACCGGTTCAGCATCGGTCCGGGGTTTTTGGTCCAAAATACGATGCAATCCACCACGCTGGGATTCAGATGGATCCGGCTGATTTGACGAGGAAAATAAGGATTGCGGATATCCACGAATCCCGCCTTCACCCGGTGGTAAAACCAATCGGAATAAAAGGCGGGAATATCGGTCCGCCGACTGACGCTCAGTATCATGGAAACGAGAAAATCTAATCGGTAAGTCCTTACAAAACGTCCGGTCGGTCAGGGATATTGTTCGTTTCATAGATCGAGCATCATAGTTTTGGGCTTGTTGACCGTAATTGGGCATGTAAAGATCTGCTCGGTATAGTTTTCCCAAGGTGCGTGGGTGCTGAAAACACCTCCAGCTTTTCCCGTTTGGTTACTGATAACTATTTTTTTTATTGGAATACATTCCGGTTAAATATCCGTAAATTTGCACGGAATTTTTTATTCCGGCATTTTTATTGCTAAATTTAGGGGGCAAAAAATATAGAACAGCTATGAAAGAATGTATGAAAAAAGGTGTGCGAGCATTGGTATAGCCACGGG
>JAJQAW010000179.1:2646-7485 GCA_021203585.1 Rikenellaceae bacterium | reverse complement strand
TATCTGGCCAATCTTTTTCTGATGCTCTATTGGGCTATCCGCTGGAAAGCCGTTTTTTTTCTGCCCGCTTTGCTGCTATTGATCGGAATGCCGAAGATCAAGACTTTTTACCATTTTCCGGGTGGTAAAGCCACCCCGGAATATCCGGTCAGGGGAGACATTAAAATTATGTCCTACAACGTAGAAGGCTTTCTGCAGTACGACGCGGAAAAAAAACGAACGACTTCGGCCCGGCAAATCATCGATTTTATTCGGGAAAACGATCCGGATATCATCTGTTTTCAGGAATTTCAGTCGACTCCGGATATTCCGGAAGAGAAAATCAACGGTTGGCTGGAAGCGTGGCCTTACCGCACACATTATTACACCATCACCCACCAGCAGCGTGGAGTGTGGGGACCGGCGATATACAGTAAATTCCCGATCTTGGCGGAGGCGATCGTTCCTTTCGAAGAGAGTCGCAACGGCGCCTTGTGGGCGGATGTCTCGGTATCCGGCCGTGATACGCTCCGGATAATCTGCAACCATCTGGAAACCACTTATGTACGGGAAAACAATATCCTATTCCTGCAGCCGGAAAATTTTGCAGCCGACCCGGATAAAACGGCACAACTGAGGAACATTGCGGGAAAGTTGCGCAAGGGTTTTTACAAACGGGCGCCGCAGGCGGAAACCATTGCCCGGCTCATCGCCGAGCGGGATGTCCCCACCTTGGTCTGCGGCGATTTCAACGATCCGCCCATGTCGTATACCTATCAAACGATCCGGAATAAATTCAACGATACCTTTGAAGATAAAGGGAGCGGATACGGATATACCTACAAACGGTTGTACCGGCTCATGCGGATCGATTATATCCTCGCTTCTCCGCATTTCGAGACCCTTTCTTACGAAACTCCGGATGTGGAATGGTCCGATCACAGACCGGTCATCGCAACGCTCCGTAAAATAACGGATTAGGGCCAGGTTGTGGAATCCGCCACCGAAGCGGTTCCTTCCGGACTTGCCGCCATCGTGTCCACAGAGGTCCGGGCTGCCAACCACATCCGAGACTATCGGTTTTTGAGGTACCGATCGAAAAACAAACCCACTTCCTGTTGCATGGCGACATTGAACGTATGGGGTAAGTCCCAGAGTCGGGTGACCAGGTGTTCCTCGGCCTGCTGATCCTGCCAGGTCCGTCGCAAGACGGCATAGGCTTCCTTAACTCCCTCCACCGGAAACAATTTATCCTGAGTTCCGTTGAAAAACAACATCGGACGAGAGCAAGCGATCGATGCCACGTGCGGATAATCCAACCAGTTGCGAATACCGGGCAACAACATCGAAAAGGAAGAACCGCCCTTGAGCTGGTTATTTTGCGGGGTCATCAAACCACGGGTGGTATTCATCCAGCAGATGGCCGCGGTGACCGCCACTTTATCCGAAGCCGCAGCCAACATCCATGCCCGGTGGGCTCCCATCGAAAAACCGGCGGCTCCGATGGATTGGCCGTCCACGAAGGGGAGGGATTCGAGCAAATCTACGCTGCGCATATCGTCTGCCGTAATAATTCCTGTCCAGGTCATTCCCAATTGAAATAAATTCGCCGCCAGGGCTTGCTGTCCATCGTAAAAGTTAACCCCCTCCTGCCGACCGCGATCGGCCCAAAACAGCGCGTCGACGGCCAATACCACGTAACCTTGACCGGCCAGCCAATCTCCCGTAAACTGTCCCCCGTAACAGGCCGCAGCCCACTCTTGCGCCCGTTCGGCCACCGATTCTTCCACGTTAAAGGGACGAATCATTTTTTCCTTGCCAATGAAAAATTCCGCTCCGTGATCATGCAGCAGCACGATGGCCGGGAACGGTCCTTGCCCCTGAGGAACGGCCAAATAAGCCGGAACTCGGGAATAGGCCGACACATTGAATTCGATTTTATGGACCGTATATCCCTCGCGCTGCTCGGAATCCACGATTTGCAGATCGAAAGGGGCCTGGGGAGGAAGTGCCGACATGCATTCGAACAACTTTTCCCGAGCCACCCGTTTCCATGCATCAAAGTCGGTAATTCCGGCGTTTTCCCAGGCCAACGGAAAGGTCAACCGCTCGATCAAAGACTCGTAATAAACCGGTTCTCCCCATTGAATTTCGTAACGATCACGGGTTTTGAGCGGCTGTTGCGACTACAGCTGTACAGCTACAGCGCAAAAACCGATAAGCGACAGGAATTTTTTCATAACGTTCGATCGATTAGCAAGTCCCATAAAAACCTGCGATGATAAAAACTGCATAACAAAGACTGGCGATTCCGTTCAAAGTGCCGAAAGCCATCCCGATCCGGCCGAGTTTTCGGGGAGTCACCAACAAATGCTGGTAGAGCAGCAGACCGATAAACAAGACAGTGCCCAGCCGCGTAAGAGCATGGTTTCCAAAAGCAAAGTTTAACCATAGAACCAGAAAAGCGGTGATCAGATGCAACCCGGCGCTCAGAGCCAATGAGGCCGGAGCTCCTAAACGGGCCGGCATCGAATGAAGCCGATGGGCCCGATCGAAATCCAGATCCTGCAGGGAATAGATGATGTCGAATCCGGCCGACCAGGTCAAAACCATCGCCGAAAGCACGATCGGCACCTGAGTGAGCGTGCCGGTCACGGCCAAGTAGGCTCCCGAAGGAGCGATGGCCAGGGCTAACCCGAGAAACAGGTGACACAGCAAGGTAAATCGTTTGGTCAAGCTGTAGCCTAGGATCACGACCAGGGCAACCGGGGAAAGCATCCCGCACCGAGGATTGATCCAGCTGGCCACGGCCACGAACAACAGTGCATTGAAGATCACGAAAGCCAACGCTCTGCGAGGAGAAATCACTCCGCGGGGTATTTCCCGGGCAGCCGTGCGGGGATTCGCCGCATCGATATCGCGGTCGGACCAGCGGTTGAATCCCATGGCCGCATTGCGCGCCAAAACCATACAAACGAGGACTTTCAGTAGAACCCATCCGTCGAACCCAGTATACCGGACGGCCAAAAAATAACCGATCAGCGCAAAGGGCATGGCAAAAACCGTGTGTGGAAAGTGAACCAGGCGGGCGTATTTCTTTAGCGTAGCAAGCATAATTTCGATTTGATGAGTCAAAGATACGACGGCGCTCCGGAAAATAAAATTCCGATTAAACCGATCCGCTCTAAAATGTTCCGTTTGGATAACCGAATAAATATCGCTACATTTGGCAACCAACTTGTTGTAAACCTCGAACTATGTGGAAACCATTCTGTACTTCTCTCTTTCTGATGATTGTTTGCACCGTCCATACCGGCAACGGTCAGGAGGGTACAGTCGATTTTAACGACGTGATGTCGAAACTCTTTACCTTGCAGCGGTATTATTATCCTCAGGAGAAAGCCTACCTGCATTTTGACCGTAACCATTACATTGCCGGGGATACTATTTGGTTTCGGGGTTATCTGGTCAATGCCGCTACCCATACGCCCGATACTTCCAGCCGTTACCTGTATGTGGACCTGGTCGATCCGGCCGATTCGGTGGTCACACGGTGCCGGATACGGCGCCAGGAGGGCGGTTATCCCGGTTATGTGGCCCTGCCCGACGATTTGGCGGCGGGAAATTACACGCTTTGGGCGTATACGCTTTTTATGCGCAACACCGGAGCGGAATTTTTTTTCCAGGCGCCGGTCCGAATCAGTGATCCGTTGTCGTTGCGGATCTCCGAACAGGTTCGGTTTTTCCCGTCGGCCGGCGCGAAAGATTTCTCCGTCGCCGTACAATTCCAAGATCTCGTCAACCAAAGCGCGGCTAAACCGAACACGTTTAAAGCCGGCATGAACCGGCAAACTCCGCGGACCTGGACTTCGCAGACGAAAACCTACGATCTTTCTTTCCGAAACGTCGATACGATGCGGCATAACGTGCTGTTGATCGATTACGATAAATCCCGGAAGTTCATCGAAGTGCCGCCTCCGCAAACCCAATTCGACGTCTCGTTCCACCCCGAGGGCGGATACCTGGTGGTCGGCCAGATGAATACCGTCGGCTTCAAAGCCGTAAATGTCCTGGGACAGTCGATTCGAATCCGGGGTAAAATCTTCAACTCGAACGACGAATTGATCGGTGAATTCGAACCGGAACATCGGGGTATCGGTACATTCACCCTCTTCTCTCAACCCGGCGAATCCTGTTATGCGGTTTGCACCGATGAACAGGGATTTTCCCGGCGGTTCGAATTACCCGAACCGCGTACCGATGTGTATGGACTCAAAGCCGTCCTACGCTCCGGTTATGTGTACACGACCTTATCGGTTCCGGAAGTTTTTCAGGACGAGGAACTTTATGTGATCGTACAATCGCGCGGCGAGGTCATGTATACGGCAACGGTTCCGCAAGGACAACGAAACCTTCGGTTCAATACCCTCGATCTACCGTCGGGCGTGGCCCACATTTTACTGGTGGACAGCCGCTGGAACATCCTCAATGAACGGTTAGTATTTATTCGCAACGACGACCAGGCGCACGTACGCTTCAGTGCCGATAAACCGCAGTACGGCCGCCGGGAAAAAGTAACGGCGAGGGTCGAATTGACCGATTACCGGGGAAATCCGCTGGAGGGAACTTTATCCGTAGCTGTAACCGACAACAAAGACATTCTACCGGACTCTCCCGGGAACATCTATACGGAACTGCTGCTTTCTTCCGATCTGAAGGGATACATCGAATCGCCGGCCTGGTATTTCGAAGCAGACGATCCGTCACGCCACTCCGCTCTGGATGCGCTCATGATGACCCAAGGTTGGCGGAGGTACGAAATTCCGGGGCTGTTGCAAAAGAGAGTCGTGCAGCCCGCTT
>JAJQAW010000179.1:307-2636 GCA_021203585.1 Rikenellaceae bacterium | reverse complement strand
TCTCCGGAAGAGTCAAAATTCTCGCCTCCCGCAAATGGTCCGTGGGGACTCCGGTTTACATGGTGATGCCCCGGACGGGATATTTTCAGGTAGAAGAAACCGACCAGGAAGGCCGTTTCGCTTTTTCCGGCTATGAGGTTCCGGATAGCGGAAGTTTTTTTCTGCAAGCGGTCAATAAACGCGGAAACAATAAAGTGGAATTGCTGTTAGACGATGATTTCGAACCGTTATCCCTGCCGGCGCTTCCCGGTCCGGCGCATGCGGCTGCGGGGCCCAGTGAATTCGCCTACATCGCCAAAGCGGATCAGAAATGGGTGATGGAGAATGGTATGCGTACGGTCAACATGGAAGCCGTGGAGGTTCGGGGTTCCAGAAGCCAGGACCCTTTTATGGATGCTCAGGAAAGAATGGCCGATAATGTATTCGATGAACAATATTTCGAAGAATACGTCATTACCGATTTCGAGAGCCTGCTCTATACCATGCCCGGAGTGAATTACGACGGGGATTCGATCACCATCCGGGGGTCATCGGTTGGTTTCGTGATCGACGATGTACCCGCCTGGGAAGGGTTCGATTGGAAAACGGATATCAATCTGTTCGATGTGGAGAAGGTCCTGGTGTTCCGAGGTCCTACGGGTCAAGCCTTTTACGGAGGCCCGACCATTGCCGTCTACCTGAAAAAAGGGGCGATCAATACCTCTTCCATCCCCTCCTACAACCGATTGGTGATTCATCCGCTCGGGGTTCAGAAACCCATCGAATTTTACGCTCCGACCTATGAGAACCCGGAGCAGCGCAACCGGCGGGTACCGGATTTACGGACCACCATTTACTGGAACCCTTCCCTGCAAACAGATTCGGGCGGCCAAGCGGTTTTCGAATTTTATACGGCAGACGGTGCCAACACGACCTATTCGGTAGTTATCGAGGGAATTACGGAGGATGGAAGGATCATCCGCACCGTAGAACAACTCCAACGTTCCGGCCTGTAGCACGGAAGACAACGCGGTGTCCGAACCGGATGTTGCCAGAACCGGCCGTTCGGGAAAACAAGGGAATCCGGTGCGACTCGGTAGCGGTACATGGATCGACCGGTGCTTCTGCGGGATCGTGGCGGGGGCTCGGAAAACCGGTCCTCAATGAGAATCCGTACGCTTTCGAATGGGCTGGAACGGACCTCACGCACCCGAAATCCATCCGGCATCGAAATACGGTCGAAAAACAGGAAACGATTTTCGATAGCACCGACAACCCTGTTTTTTAGCGGGCATAACCTACGACCATCTTCCGGCCGGTGGTACTCCGGGTCGGGAGCGGACAGCGGAATTTGCATCTTTTTTTTTGGTTTTTATTCCGAAAAATGTTATTTTGGGCAAAATTTTGGACCTGATTCAGGTAAGAAGGAGGTTGCTGCTATTCCCGAACGATCGAATTTTCAGAAACCGTAGAACGGATAACCACGCTCCCAGGAAGCGTTCCCCTCCAGTCAATCTGCCGCCACCCGGTCCGGGCTTTAATTAAAACTTCGAAGGATGAAGAGGTTACTGCGATCCTGGTTGTGAATGTGGATGTGTTTAGGCAGCGGAACGGCTGCCGGACAGCCGGCGGATCCCGGATTCAATGGAATCATATCTCAATTGTTTGCCCTGCAGCAATTGAGTTATCCGCAGGAAAAAGTCTATGTCCAGTTGGATCGGAACCATTACATCGCCGGAGACACCATCTGGTTCCGGGGTCACTTGGTCAATGCTTATACCCATGAACCGGATACGAGCAGCCGGTATCTGTACGTCAATCTGGTCAATCCTGCCGATTCGCTCGTCCGGAAGCTACGTATTCGGCGGCAACAGGGCGCCTATCCGGGTTATTTTTCCCTTCCCGAAGATATTCCCGAAGGTGAATATACGGTATGGGCCTACACGCTGGCCATGCTCAACGCCGGTCAGGAATATTTTTTCCGGACGCCGGTCCGTATCACCGAT
This sequence comes from Rikenellaceae bacterium, assembly GCA_021203585.1. Taxonomy (GTDB): domain Bacteria; phylum Bacteroidota; class Bacteroidia; order Bacteroidales; family Rikenellaceae; genus JAJQAW01. The sequence continues at coordinate 651 of JAJQAW010000179.1, read as the reverse complement.
CCGCTTTCGATACGCATCGGCCAGCAAATTTCTCTGCAACGGGAACCGGGAGAAAAGCATCTGAGTGCAGATCTTCGCTTTCGGGACCTTGCCACCGGAGAACCGACCCGACCGAATGAACTGAAAATCAACCTGAACCAGGAATCCCCTGTGCCGGTGTGGGCTCCGCGAAGAGCGGAAAGCTTCAGCCATACCTTCCGCAATCCGGATACCACGCGACGAAATGCCCTGCTGATCGATTACGACGGCTGGCGCCGGTTTGTGGAGGTGCCCCCTTCGCCGGCTCTATTCGACGTCTCTTTCCATCCCGAAGGCGGGTACCTGATCCCCGGCCAGATGAACAC
>JAJQAW010000179.1:0-297 GCA_021203585.1 Rikenellaceae bacterium | reverse complement strand
TTCAAAGCGTTAAATGCAAGCGGGATGGGCGAAGCAATTGCCGGAAAGCTTTACAACTCCCGGGACGAACCGATCGCCGAATTCGTACCGGATTATCGGGGAATCGGATGTTTTTCCTTCCTGGCTGCGCCCTAGGAGAGTTATTATGCCGTTTGCACCAATGAAGCGGGTTATTCCCTGCGTTTTGAATTGCCGGATTTGCGGCCGGATGCCTTCGGCCGGCAAGCCGTACAGCGGAACGGATTTTTATTCACGTCATTTTACCGCCCCCCCACAGGCAAACCGAGATGTTGTACC
>JAJQAW010000320.1 GCA_021203585.1 Rikenellaceae bacterium | reverse complement strand
CCTGGGAGTTACACCGAGCCCGCCGGGATCCTTTCCTGCGATGCAAGCGGCTGATTTTCCTTCTCAGAACGAATAGAACCGGCGGGAATTTCCTGTATGCTAGAATGGGATATTCCGGGTCAAAAACAGGAATTGCAGGAGCGCGGTAAAGAGGACCGGATCGAGTTTTTTGCGCAGCCGGTCGAGTCCCCTGGCCTTGTAGCGTTTGACCGAAGCCAGGGAAACATCCATTTTTTGTGCGATCTGAGTATTGGTCATTCCCTACAGAAAACTCATCACGATGATCTCTCTTTCTTTCCCGGGCAGCGTTTTGATGACTTCGAAGACGGCCGCGCGGGCTTCGTTTTCAATGATCGCATTGCGAAAAATCACCGGATCTTCCTGTTCGCTGAGGTATCGGTTGTGGTGGGACTGTTTGCGGCGGATATTGAAAATTTCATTGCGAATGCTCATGTACAGATAAATCTTCAACGACATCAGGGAAGTGAGCGCGGTGTGCAGGGAATCCTGCCGGGTCCACACTTTATAGATGGCATTCTGCACACAATCTTCCGCGTAAAACTTCTGATCTGCATCGAGCATCTTTTTTGCATACAGCAGTAGGCGGGGGTAAACCTCCTGGTAGAACAATTCCAATTTTCCTTGTTGGAAGGAATCCAATATTTGCCCGTCTGTTGCCATACCCGTAAGTGACAAATATAAACAAAATGTAAAAAATAAGGGTTAAACCGTCTGACAAATTCAAAACCAAAGAATGGCAAAAAAAACAGGAAAAGGTGAGCCACTTGGCTTTTTCAAGTGTCTTCTCTGTAAATCCCTACACAACACCCGCGATGGAAGAACAAATCAAACGGATCACCCGTCTGCTGATCCGCAAAACCGAGGGAAATTTAACCCAAGCCGAAACACAGGAACTGGAAGACTGGCTCGGGGAATCGGCGCACAACCGCCGGATGCTGGAGGAACTGGAAAACAAATCGCTTAATACGCGGCTGTTCACGGAGTATCTTTCCGTCCATTCTTCCCGAGCGTGCCGGAACGTGGAAAAACGGCTGGGCCGAAAGACGCCCAGCCGCAAACGGATGCTTTGGGGAGCGCTTCTCGGCGCGGCCTGCTCGGCGGTATTAGCGTGGCTCATTTTTCTGGAAAAAAATCAGGAAAATCCTTTTCGGGATTTTCCCGTACTGGCCTTGATGCCGGCCTCTTCGCCCGCTCTACATTTCGATTTGGGGGGAGGTGAAATTATCCTGGAGGGCACGAGCATAGAAATGCTGGATGGAAAAATGTTGCTCCAACGGCCCGGTATGGAGCCGCTGGTTATCGTCGACACCGGAAATAACTACCGGGAACAACCCCTGCACACAACTATCGAAATACCCAAAGGCACGCAGTATTCGATCACCTTGGAGAACGGCACACGGGTTTGGCTCAACGCGGAAACCCGGCTCAAATATCCTTTGGTTTTCCGGAAGCAGGCGCGGGAAGTCGAACTCTCCGGGGAAGCCTTTTCGAAGTGGCGGAAGATCGAAGCCGGCCGTTTCGGGTTCTTACCACCGGGCAAACCGTAGAAGTGCTGGGTACCCGGTTCAATATCAATACCTGCCGGGGAGAGTGCACCTATACGACCCTACTGGAAGGCAGTATCCGGATTTCAGCCGCCGGGCAGGAACTGTTTTTATCCCCCGATATGGAGGCCGCCGTCTCCTCCAAAGGCATAACCACACGCCCGGTCCATGCCGACCGAATCGCCAGTTGGCGCGAGGGCCTGTTCGTACTGGAACATCGGACCCTGGAAGCCGTCATGGCCGACCTGGCCGGCTGGTATAATTTTACGGTGGAGTACGAGGATGAACAATTGAAACAGGTCAGCTTCCGGGGAGCCGTACCGCGAGCCGACCACCTCACGGAGGTGCTCGATATACTAAGCCTGACCGGTGAGGTCAATTTCAGCATCCGGCACGATAAGATCATCGTTAAAAGATAAAACCGAAAACAGGGGAAGCGGCAACTTCCCCTGCGGATCGGCCATCCACATCTGAACAGACAGATGAGTAATAATCAAATCCAAACAAATTTATGAAAAAAAGTACTCTGAATGCGGCCTCCGGCAGGAAAGGTTGCAAAAATTCCTGCTTTTTATGACGTTAAAATTTTTTATTCTGACCCTTTCACTATCCGGGGTGTATGCAGCGGGTTTCTCGCAGTCCACCCTAAGCGTGTCTTTTCACGACCAACCGCTCGAGCGTGTACTGAATGAATTGGAAGAACAATCGGACTACACCTTTGTTTACCGGGAAGGATTGCTCGACGGCGCTCGGGTACAGGAAGCTGCTTTTATGAACGCCACGCTGGAGGAAATTCTGAATACGGTATTGATCGAGAACGGTTTCGCATACAACCTGACCGAAAATCAGATCGTAGTGGTCCGCAAGGAGGCCCTGCAGCCGCAGCAACCGCTCACCATCACCGGAAGCGTCCGGGATAGTGACAACAATCCCATTCCGGGAGCTTCGGTAATGGTGAAAGGTACCCAGCAGGGTACGGCCACCAACGCACAGGGACTATTCACGCTGACCGTCACCGGGAATCGCGAACCGGTGCTTTCCGTCTCTTTTCTGGGAAAAAAAGTGTGGATTACCCTTATCGCGGAGAACAGCCCATAACGGTAATTCTACCAGACGATGCCACGCTGATCGAAGATGTAGTCGTGACCGAAATATTCACCAAAGCCAGGGAAAGTTATACCGGAGCCGTTCGGCAGATCGGTTCCGCCGAACTGGACCGTGCCGGAAACCGCAGTGTGCTGACCTCGATCAGCAACATCGATCCTTCGTTTAATATTTTAACCAATCTATCCGCCGGTTCCGACCCGAATGTATTGCCGAATATTACCATGCGCGGAAACTCCAGCTTGACCACCAATATCCGAGACCTTCAGAGCGATTCGCGCTTGCAGGAGGACAACAATTCCAATCTGCCGCTTTTTATTCTGGACGGCTTCGAGATCGATTTGGAACGGGTCATGGATATCAACGAGAAGCCAGGTCGAATCGATTACGATCCTGAAAAACGCTAGCGCCACAGCCATGTACGGAACCCGTGGTGCGAACGGTATCATCGTAATCACCACCAAAAAACCGACACCCGGAAAATTGAACCTCTTTTACAGCGGCCAATTGAGCATCGAGGCGCCGGATTTAACCTCCTATGAGTTGATGAATGCCCGGGAAAAGCTGGCTTTCGAACGAATTGCGGGTTTATACGACTCCAACGAAGCTTCGAACGACCAGGCGCTCAAAGAACTGTACAACTACCGGTTGCAGGAGGCTCTTCGCGGAGTGGATACTTACTGGTTGAAATACCCGGTCCATACCGGCGTGGGACATAAACACAACCTGCGTGTGGATGAAGGCAACGAAGAATTTCGGTATGCCGTCGGCATGCAGTACAACAGCATCGAAGGCGCCATGAAAGGTTCCTCGCGCAACAATTTCAACGGAAATGTCTTCCTGGCTTATCAGCACAAAAATTTCTCCTTCCAGAACGACCTGATGATCCTGGACAACCGTTCCTACAACTCACCTTACGGAGATTTCAGCGAATGGGGAAAAATAAACGCCTACTACAAACCCTACGATGACGAAGGGAACCTGATTAAAATGCTGGAAAACTTTACCTATTTATCCACTGGAGGCAATAACCAAACCAATAAAGTATACAACCCGTTGTACAATGCGTTGCTGCCGGGCATCAACGAATCGAAATATACACAAATCAAAAACAATTTTCTGGCCGAATGGCGCATTCTTCCGGAACTCTCCTTGCGGGGAAGGCTCAGCGTTGAAAAAAGGAACTTCCGGAGCGATCGGTACAAGCCGGCCAATCACACGGATTTTGACAATTACGAAGAGGAAGATTACGATCGCAAAGGAACGTATACGATGACCTTCAGCGAGTCGAGCGGGTACGAGGCGGATGTTACGCTCAATTACAACCAAACCTTCCACAAGATCCACCAACTGTATGCCGGTGCCCGGGTCGAACTGGCCGACTCGAAATTGGAAACCTATTCGTTTACCGGAGAAGGCATCACCAATCCCCAGATGGATTTTATGGGAATGGCTTCCATGTACGAAAAAACGGTTCGCCTTACGGATACGATCAACAAACCCGACGGATCGGCGCTACAGCCAATGTCAATTACACGTACGACCGCCGTTATTTTGTAGATCTGACCGGCACCGTGGAAGGCTCTTCGCGCTTCGGCGCCAACAACCGGACCGCGCCTTTCTGGTCCGCCGGCGCGGGCTGGAATCTCCACCGGGAAAAATTTATGCAAGGGGTCGGTGCGATCAGCAATGCCCGCGTACGGCTCTCTTACGGCACTTCCGGACTTCAAAATTTCAGTCCCTACCAGGCTCTGCGTACCTATAAAAACTACACCAATGTCAATTATTCCGGTTGGAACGGGTCCTACCTGATGGCGCTCGGAAACGATGAGTTGGGGTGGCAAAAAACCAATCAGGTAAACTTCGGGTTCGATTTGGGATTTTTCGACCATCGGCTGGAAATCAATTTCGACACTTATAAGAAAGTGACGGATGACCTGCTGGCCGATGTCACCCTGCCCTCGGCTGCCGGATTTACCAGCTACAAGGCCAATGTGGGAAAGGTGCAGAATAAAGGATTCGAACTCGACCTGAACGGACACTTGCTTCGCCATACAGCCTCCGGAATCTCCTGGCAGGCGGGTGTGGCATTGCGGTATAACAAGAATAAAATTATGAAGATTTCCGATTCGCTCAAGGCGTTGAACGACGAATTGCTGTACGACGAGGAAGATGCCGCCAACCCTAGCTTCTTATTCGAGGAAGGCCGGTCAATCAATACCATTTATGCCGTTCGTTCCCTGGGAATCGACCCGAGTAACGGAAAAGAAATTTACCTCAAACGGGACGGCACGCTAACCAACGAATGGGATGCGGCCGATCAGGTAGCCTGCGGAGTAGACGAACCGAGTTATTGGGGAACCGTATCGACCCTGTTCCGCTATAAAAACCTGTCGCTGAACGCCATTTTCGCTTATCAGTGGGGAGGACAAAGCTATAATTACACCCTGGCCGATAAGGTAGAAAATATACGGCCTTACCAGAATGCCGACAAACGCGCCTACTACGACCGCTGGCAACAGCCCGGGGACGAGGTGTTGTTCAAAGCGATCTCCGAATCGAGCCGTTACGGCGCCAATACCACCAAAGCCACCTCCCGGTTCGTGATGGACGACAACCTGTTTACCCTAAAGACCCTCAAGCTGACTTATGATTTCGATCAACAATGGGTCCGGGATGCGGGATTGAATTATTTTTCCGTAAGTGTCTCCACCGAAGATGTTTTCGTCAGCTCCTCCATCAAACAAGAGCGAGGCTGGAACTACCCCTATTCCCGTAAATTTTATACCACCCTTACCGTTAGATTTTAATTATTCAGACCAGAAATCATGAAAAATAAGTGGATTTCCCTCTTGACCAGTATACTTTTGCTGACCGGGTGCAGCGACTGGCTGGACGTATCGACCCGCTCCGAAACCCTTGAGGATGAGATGTTCGAAACCGAAGACGGTTTCAAAAGCGCCTTGACCGGAGTATACATCAAAGTGGCCAGCGAACAACTGTACGGAGCTTATTCCAGTTTCCTACTGCCCGAAGCCTTGACGCGCCACTGGAGTGTCAATCCGTACGACCAAAGTACGCCTGTTCCCGCGCTGACGGAGCACGATTACGAACAGGAATTTGCCGAGAATCTACTCCGGGAGGTATGGAGCCAGTACTACAATGCGATCGCACAGCTCAACAACGTGCTCTCCAACCTGGACCGGGCGGATCCGGAATTGTTCCATTACGGAAATGAAAATCTGATCCGTGGAGAAGCCCTGGGATTACGAGCGTTGCTGCATTTCGATCTCTTGCGGCTGTTCGGACCGGTACCGGATGCCTCGGCCCCGTCGAAGCCGGCTATTCCATACGCCACGGAACTTTCTACGGATCCGAATAAATTCCTTTCGATCAGCTACAGCGAAGTGATCCGCCTGATTCAGGCCGATTTAGAGGAAGCGGAGCGCACGTTGGCCGAGTACGATCCGATTTTGGATTACGCGAATATCACGCTCAATACCTCGGGAAATTACGGAACCCTGTTTCCGGACTCCTGGCAAATGTACCGGCAACGGCGGTTGAATTACTACGCGGTGCTGGCCATCCAAGCGCGTTTCCATCTTTGGACCGGCGATCGGGAAAAAGCCGCCCGCTACGCCCGGCAAGTCGTGGAAGCGGAGAATCCGGACGGTTCCGACAAATTTACGCTGTTCCAGGGTACGGAAGTGCTGACCATGTACAGTGAAAATATCTTTGCCGCGCACAATTCCGTACATGCTACACTGGTCGAAAAATACTTTACCGTGAGCAACAACAACTCTTATCCGTTGTCGCAGGATTTATCCGCCGTAGCTTCGGCCTACGAGGTTTCGTTGAATGTGGACGACGTTCGTTACGCCATGTACTGGAACTCCAATGGAGTATATCTCAAGTATAAAGGGGATGTGAACGAGATTTTCAAACCGAACCATACGATTCCGGTCGTTCGGCTGGGCGAAATGTATCTGATTCTGGCCGAATGCCTGCCGATCGACCAAGCCAGGGAGTATTTCGAAACCTTCGGCCGCGCCCGGAAAATGGATAATTCGATGTTTACCCTGTTCGATGAGAATAACCGGATCGAAATGCTGGAAAACGAATACCGAAAAGATTTTTACGGAGAAGGTCAGATGTTCGCCTTTTACAAACGGCACAACTATTCCGTATTTACCTATCCGACCACCTACCCGGTAGAAGAATCGGTTTACCTGCTTCCCAAACCGGAAAATCAAACTGCTTTCGAATAAAAATGCTGTATACCATGAAAAGTATTATCCCATATTTCATACTCGTCGGGGTCGGCTCGTTATTTCTGGGGAGCTGCTCCAAAGAGAGTCCGACGGCTTACGAAAACGATCCGCGCCTCTATTTCTGGCACGAAGACAACCGCAATTACGGGGATCAGACGACCCAGCGGGAAAGCCTTGTCCATACCTTTGTCAATTATGAAAGTTCCGTAACCCGCGACACAGTCTGGGTAGCTCTGCAAACCATGGGAGAAATCGCCTCCTACGACCGTCCCGTCAGTCTGGCACAGTCCAACATCGGGGAGCCCGATGCGGCTGTTTCCGGCACCTATTTCCTACCGTTGGAGCAGTTAACCGAAGAGCTGATCATTCCTGCCGGCAAGGCCTTTCATTTCGTTCCGATCGTTCTTCTGCGGGATGAATCGCTCTCGCAAGGAATCTATGAACTGGCCTTGGAGATCCGAGAAAACGACTATTTTAAGCTCGGTTTACCGGACTACCTGACTTTTACCATTACCACCACCGATGTACTGACCCAGCCCTCGAACTGGAACATCTGGGGCCGGTATTTCGGAGCCTCCTGAGGAC
>JAJQAW010000069.1:465-7606 GCA_021203585.1 Rikenellaceae bacterium | reverse complement strand
AATCCCTATAATTAATTACAATGAATATTAGAAAATTACTTTCGGTTTTCGGCGTACTGATCACCGTCTTTGCGGTATCCTGTACGTCCGAAAAGGATTTTACCCCGGATGTGGGTGAAAAGGTGGAGGCTATCTTTACGGCGGGCATATCCACCCGGGTGAGCGACGTTCTATGGGACCCGTACGATGCGATCGGGATCACCATGGTGGACCGGAATGCCGGCACCATTGTGGATAATATGTCCAATATTCGGTACTACACCACCACTTCGGCGGGAAGTTTTCTGCCAACGACCACAGCCGTCTATTTTCCCCAGGATGGGAGCGACGTTACTTTTAAATCGTATTACCCGTACAACGCTTCCGTAGGTACGGATTTGAAAATTCCTGTATCGGTGGCCAACCAAACCAATCTGCCGGAAATCGATTTGATGACGGCGAAACATCTGTCCGGCTATAATAAGAATACCCAGTATGTCAGTCTTCGCTTCCATCACCGCCTGTCGAAGGTGATTTTCCGGCTTTATAACGGAGAGGAGCAGGTGGAACTTCAGCCTGGCGATCTTTCCGTATTGATCAAGGGAATGAAAACTACCGGAACATACGATGTATTTGCGGAAACCCTGACAGTAGACGATAACAGCGTGGCCGATCTGACCATACCGAGGGGGTCTACCGCTTCGGAACGAACCGGGATCGTTCTGCCGCGCGAGGCCGGTCCGGGTGTGACTTTCGAGTTAAGCCATGCTAACGGAAGTCTCTTTACGGCGGAAATGTCCGATACGTTGCAGCTTAAACCCGGATATAAATACGTTTTCAATGTGATCTACACGGGCAACGATCTCTCCATCAGCGTAACCATCGAAGACTGGATCGAAGGACCCACCACCAGTTACGATGTCTTGGGCGTCGGTACCTCGGCCGGAGATAGCTACGGGGTGCAAAACGGCGATCAGTTGCAGGTATATGTTCAAAACGGGAATGATTATGAAAATTTGACCATCTTTACCTACAATTCCGGTACCGGCCGGTGGACTTCCGCCTCGCCCGTATACTGGGACGAAATAGACGATTCACAGAGTTCGATCAACCTTCGGGCGGCGCTTTCGGCAACCCGGTTGGCAGCGGCTAACTCCACGCAGATGGCCGATATCATTCTGGCCGACCCGCTGAATGTGGCCCGCAACACCGGAGCGGACTTTACCCTGCGCCACGCCGGTTCTCGAGTCGTGGTCCAACTATCGTCCGACGTATTTACCTCCACCGAACTGGCCGAAGCCACGATCACCCTGCCGGATTATCTGTACGGCGGCTATCAGGAAAAAGGAGAATTTATTTACGGGACTTCCCGGCAGGATATTCTGGTAGACCGCACCGATGCCTCGGACCAGTATGCCATCATCCAGCCGCAAAGCGTCTCTCCCGATGCCGCACTAGTGAGTGTCAATATCAAAGAAAAGGACTTCACGGCCCGGGCCGATGCTACGGAAGGATTTCTGTATGAACCCGGGACGGCTTACGAATTGGTGCTGCTGATCAATGAAAGCGATGTGTCGGTCAGCGCCCGGGTGATCGACTGGACTCCCAGCGGACCGCATTATTTCGAAGTGCTTCAGGTTTCATCTGCCGGAGAAACGGAAGGCGTGGAGGTAGGCACCACCATGAGGGTTTACCGTTCGGTCAATGGGAACTACCTCCTGTGGAACGATTTCACCTATGTCGGGAGCAACATCTGGACCGCTGCTACCGATATGTATTGGTCCGATATTCCGGGCGACGGGGTGGACCTGCGAGCAACCATCGTAGCGGTGGATGCGCTGAACAATACCCAAATGGCGGATTACCTGGTGACCGATGAGTTGTACGTCGAGGCTTATCAATCGGCCAATTTCGTCTTCCGCCACGTAGGCTCCAAGGCTACCGTAAAAGTTGTTTCGGATGTTTTTTCCGACGCCATGCTGGCGGCGGCCAGGATCACCATGCCGGACTACCTGACGGGCGGCTCACTGGTTAACGGAGAGTTTGTGCCGGGATCGACCGTAGCCGATGTGGTATTGGAACGGGACGACGCCTCTTTGAACGATGACGGATACAATCATGTGGCTATCGTTCAGCCTCAGACCATCGCCGCCGGAGACAATTTATTTGTGGTCACCATCGGCGGCAATAGTTATTATGCCAAAGCTCCTTCCACCGGTTTCGAATTCGAGGCCGGAGTCAACTACGCCGTGGTGATCAGTGTCAATGAAGATGCGGTTACGGTCAGCGCAACGGTCATCGATTGGGAAACCCGAACGATTAATCTGAATGCCTTTACCATCGATGCCGCTCTTCCGAATGCCAGTTCGGGTGTATTGGACGGCGAACAAATGCAGGTTTACTACGAATCGGGTACGGAGCGCATTCCGCTCACTTCCTTTACGTATACCGAAGCGACGGATACCTGGACGGCCGATTCGTCCGTATTCTGGGAAGATAAATTTGCAGGCCAGTCCACTGTTACTTTCCACGCCAGTATCCTGAGGCAGGCGGCTTATAACAGCACGCAGGTGGATGATTACCTGATTGCCGATCCGATCGACGTGGTCTTTGGACAGCCGGCCAATTTCACCCTCCGGCATAAAGCGGCTCGGGTGGATGTTCAATTGACTTCACAGGACAATACGTTTTCGACCGAGGAACTGGCGGCTATGGAGATGGTCCTGGAAAATTACTTGAACAGCAGTGATTACGATAACGGTGTATATACGGTTCCGGCCAATCTCAATAGGGGTAATATCCGGATCGAAAAAGTCGGCACCGGTGCGGTGGCCATTATTCCCGAGCAATCGGTGGCTGTCGATTAACCGGTCATCACCATCACCGATCCGGCGACCGGAATGGTCTATCCGGTCTACAATACGGTAAACACCGAATTTATGGCAGGCTACATTACAACTTTGGTGATCGATATGCGCAAAACTCCTGTGGTGGTCAGCGCTACGGTCGAGCCCTGGATAAACCAGAGTCCGATTTCCCTCACTTTGACCCCGATATCCATCGGTGGAACCCCGGGGGTAACGGATGAATTTTTCCAGGATAAGTCGATACGGGTCTACAAATGGGGTTCGGACTTTAAGGAAGTCACCTATACCTATGTTCCGGAAGCTTCCGGAAGCACCACTTATACCTGGATGGGCAACGAGAACATCTACTGGGAAGATTTGAACGGTCAAACGTTGTCCCTGACCGCTGCCTACTATCCGGGAGATATTCCCGTTGTTAGCAGTACGACCACTTCCATTACCGGAGACCTGCCGAGGGATCAGTCTGCCGGATACGAACAGTACGATATTCTGATGGCTACCTATTCTTCCAATGTTCCGGCCTATATCAATTTGCCGTTCACGCATATTTACAGCAAAATACGGGTGGAAATCGTGGCCAATGCCGGGGAATTCACGAATGAGGAGCTGCTCGGTGCGGAAGTTACGCTCAATAATTTTATCCAGGCCGGTTCGATCTCTCTGACCACCGGAACGGCGATTGCCGGTACGAACAACCGTGCGGATATCATTCCGTGAGCAGAATCCCAGGAACGGGTCTATTCGGCTCTGGTGCAGCCGCAGACGATTCCTGCCGATACGACCCTTGTTACCGTGAAACTGCGCAATGTCAGCACTCCGTTCAACGGCAGTCTTTCGAGAGATTTCGTTTTTAATCCGGGTGAACAGAATGTGCTTACGGTACGGCTCACTAAAACCGAAATCCTTCTTTCCGCTACGCTGGAAGATTGGACTCAGGGAGATGTGGGAGAAATCGAGATCCAATAATAACGGTTTGAGACGATGAAAATGAAGTATCATATCATTTATTTACTGGCTTTTACGCTGGTTATCGCTTCGGGGTACAGCAGCATCCCCGAAGGCGATATCCCTGCTACGGAACCGGGGGTAGACCACCCGGAAGAACCGGTGGAGATTCTCTTCGGTACGGAAACGGTTTTTTCACTTACCCGTGCCGATTCGGAATTTCCGAATGAGGGTTTGATCGGAGTCGTTGCCACTACAGAGGTAAACAGTACCCTGTGGGAAACCGACTGGACCCTTTACGAAGATATCGACAATGCGGTGGCTCAGGTTGCCTCCGAAACCGGGGGGGGGTGTATACCTTTGAATTTATTCCGAAAAAATATTGGCCGCTGGACGGATCGAACCTGCACTTTATGGCTTATAGTCCGGCACCGACCGTGGAGACCAGCACCACGTATACGCTCAATACCGGACGTAACGGCTTGTTTATCTTCTTGAACGCCGAGACACCGGATATCTTATATGCTTCCAACAATACCGATCCGCAACCGTACAACAAAACTTCGGGAACGGTCGACTTGGGAGAGTTTCGTCATGCCTTGAGCCAGCTTACGGTACAGGTATTGGCCGGGGAGGATATGGCTTCTACGGTGCGGGTCAAGGAACTGAGTGTCACCACGCCAGCCAGAACCGCCACGCTCTTTTTACCTTCCGGCGACGACGGGCTCGAAGTGACCCAAAGTCCGGAGGATGCCTATGAGCGGGAATTCGTGGACCAGGTAACCGATTTTACCGACGGAAAGATCGAAGGAACCCTTTTGTTATTTCCCGGTACCGAAGGAGTGACCCAGATTAATCTCAGTTTGATCGACACCTCCAATCAGGATTCTTTTTCCCGCAGTTACCTCATTCCGTTTTTTACCAACGTGGACAATCCCAACGATCCGGTCACCCTGCAGCGGGCCAAAAACACCACGCTGCGCATTCGGGTCAACCAAACGGTCGTGCAAAATCCGAATGAGGATGTGATCCTGGAAGGTACGATCCGCGACTGGGTGGATGGCGGTTCCTATGGAGTCTCAATCAATTAGCACAAGATGGATATGAAAAATATAGTAAACTGTTTCTATCCGCCCTGCTGTCGGTATTTTTTTCTTGTACTGAACGCTCGGAGGACCCGGTAGCCGAAGGGGACGTTCCGGTAGAATTATCGGGCATGTTGAGTCGGGCGGACGGAGATGCCCGCACGGATATCTACGTGAAAGCTTTTTTCGAAGGCACGGACAATGTGTTTTTCAACGATACCCGGGCTTATCTTCCGGATGGACTAACCCCCGGTGTGGTAAGCGACCTGGAGTTTCCGCAGGCCTCGCCCTATTATCCGCTGGATAAGGATCGGGAGATCGCCATTATCGCTTATTCCGGTTCTACAGCGGCCACAGACGGAAAAATGATCTTGCGGGCCGGAACGGCTGTGGATAACGATTACCTGCTCAGCAATTACGGTTGGCGGGAGAGCGACTACGATGCCGATCCGGTCAATCCGAACTCTTCCTACGAGCCGCAGGGAACGATTGGCAGCGCCAACGATCCGGTAGCCGTACTGTGGTTCCGCCACGTCATGACCCAGTTGACAGTGAGTGTCGAATTGGATCCGGACGAAGACCCGCAAGTCGATCGATATCCTCAAACGGTGCAGTTTACCCTGCCGTCGGGCGTGATAACTTACGGCTATTATCCGTTGCGGGAACCGGAAATTACGGCCAATGGGACACAGCTGTCCGTGGATAACACGACCGCACCGTATACTGTACAACTGGGGGTCAATTACCTGGTACCGACCGGGGTGGACTTGTTGGGGCAAACTCTGCAGACCCTGCGCATCGATGATTATACGGCCTTACCGGAAGACCTGACAGGGTATACCATCCAGGCCCTGGAGAGTCAGAGTTCGATGGAACTGCTTCCCGGATATGCTTATGAACTGATTTTGACCATCAGCCGTTTGCGGTTGACCGGACTCCGGGTGGAAAAGATCGACTGGCAAGCCACCGAAACGGATCAGGATCTGACGTATACCCCGTATGGATTGAATGTGAATTTGGGAAATTACGATAATACCGGAGAAAATAGGGTAACAAAGGTTATTCTGACCACGACGGACGATCGGATTTACGCCGGGCGATTAATCGACGGACAGATGTCGTTCGTAACGCTGCCCGATCCGGCTCTCATTACCGGCGCCGAACTGTACACCGACCGGGGACTGTTGATCACTACGGATATGAGTATGGCCACTTATGATGGCAGTAGTTTGAACATGTCTCTTTCCTCGGGCGGTTTTCTCGCTCGTACCCCCGGAAGTCCGGTATCGGAAAACAACCCTTATTTGATTACCACGCCCGTGCAGTTCCTCAATGTGGCGAAGGATTTAACCACTTATTATGAATTGGATACAACGATCGATCTGAATATTCTTTCCCGGGTCAACGGAGGACAGGTATTCAATGGTTTCGGTGATTTTTCCGGAGTTTTCGACGGTAACGGATACCGCATCGACGGGATCGACATCGCCGCTCCCGGTCTGTTTCGCATCAATACCGGAGTGTTGAAAAATATTCACCTCTCGCTCGGCCAGATCGATGCCACGGGTTACGATTATGGGGGAAGCATCTGTTACATCAACAACGGAACCATCATGGCCTGCTTGAACGAGGCGTGTATCGAAAACGTGGCGGGTACTTCCACCGTCATGGGAGGTATTGTCGGACAGAACGGCGCTAACGGCAGGGTACTGGCCTGCGTAAATACCGGAAAAATTTTATATGGGAATACGGTGGGCGGTATTTGCGGGGCCAATTTCAATACTTCGGCCGAAACTTTCGTATCCTGTATCAATACCGGGATGATGAATCCGGAGGCGAATAATTTGGGCTTTATTTGCGGCAGTAGCGCCGATGCACCGAATACAACGGTAATCCGCGTGTGCTTCGGGCTGGTGGGAAGCGCTCAGCATTATCTCGGTGCCCCGGAATATCCGGTAGGTACGGGTACGGTGGAGTATGAGGATACTTCGTCGCTGGAATCCAACATTCTCCGCAATGAACTCCTCGAAGGAGTTACCGGGGACGAGAACCGTGTGGTGAATCGTCTGAATACGGCTTTGAATCTATATGCGCCGGCGGTTTATACGCAATATGAATTTGTGTATGACGATCCGGCAAATCCGAATGATCCGGTAACCGGAATCACCTGGCCGGCGCCGGTGATGAAATAAGGGTCGAAAACCAAAATCAAACGAGCAATGATAAAAAAATTTCATAAGATAATGTTCTCCGGATGGTTCGGGT
>JAJQAW010000069.1:0-455 GCA_021203585.1 Rikenellaceae bacterium | reverse complement strand
GTTCGGGTGTTTGCTGTTGTGGAGCGCTTGCGCCAAGGAGAAAGGTGCGGGTGTTCCTGCGGAAGGCACACCGCTTCGCATGGCGGTTTCCTTCGGTGCGGATACCCGGCTGGCCGAACTGCCCAATCCGGACGAGATGGCGGTCGATAAAAACGGTCTGGGCTTATACGATGTGGGCGTGTACGTGTATTATACGGAGGATTTCGAAAACGACGATCTATCCAGTCCTTATGTCCGAAATATGCGATTTACCGTAGAAAATGGAACGCTGGTGGCGGTGACGGACAGCACGGTCGAATCGGATCGGTATATTTACATCTACGATCATATGACCATTGTGGCTTTCTATCCCTACAATGAAGCGATGAATCTGGAAGAGAATCATTTCTAAACCCAATCGGACGAAGCGAAATATCCGATCACCCGCTCCGATTACTCCGAACAGTATTATATTC
>JAJQAW010000296.1:1787-7607 GCA_021203585.1 Rikenellaceae bacterium | reverse complement strand
TGAATGCTGCGATCGAAAAGGTGGCAAAAGCCAATTCGGTAACCGGTGTATTCGACGTTTCTCCCGGTGCCGGATCTTTGCTTTACTATGATACGGAGGCCATGCTGGATCTTCTTCCGTTGGTAAAAGCGGAATTGGGAATCAATTAAACCGTACCCTACAAAATGGATAAGGACTTCCCCCTGGCGGGAAGTCTTTTTTTGTTGATCGCATTTGGGAATGACTATCTTTGTAGCCGGAAAAACCGCAAAATGAAGAAAACGAAAATAAATGTAGTTACACTGGGTTGCTCCAAAAATACAGTGGATTCGGAACATCTGATGACGCAACTAACCGCCAGCGGGCTGAGCGTGGTGGCGGATTCCAACGATACGCAGGCCCGGACGGTGATCGTCAATACCTGTGGATTTATCGGGGATGCCAAGGAAGAATCGATCGATACGATCCTTTCATTTGCCCGGGCCAAAACCGCCGGTACGATCGATAAATTGTATGTGGCCGGTTGTCTGGGAGAACGCTACCGGGAAGAGTTGGAAAAAGAGATTCCGGAAGCCGACCGAATTTTCGGAGTCAACGACTGGGCGGAAATCGTTCGGGAAGTTGGAGCGGAGTACGATCCGCTGCAAACGACCGGGCGGCACCTGACCACTCCCTCCCACACGGCATTCCTTAAAATCTCGGAGGGCTGTAATCAGGGATGCGGTTATTGCGCGATTCCGCTGATCCGGGGCAGGCATAAGTCCGTTCCGATGGAGGAGCTCTTGGCCGAGACCGCTATGCTGGCCAAAAAAGGGGTTAAGGAACTGATCGTCATTGCCCAGGATACCACCTATTACGGATTGGACCTGTACGGTGAGCGCAAACTGGCCGAACTGCTGGAAAAATTGTGCGCCGTACAAGGCATCGAGTGGATTCGGCTGCACTATACCTATCCTTCCCAATTCCCGATGGATGTGATTCGGGTTATGCGGGACCAGCCCAAAATCTGCAAATACATCGATATTCCTTTCCAGCATGTCAGCGACAGCCAGCTCAAAGCCATGCGCCGCGGTCTGACTCGGGAGCAAACCTATGGTCTGATCGAGCAGTTGCGGGCCGAGATTCCGGAGATCGCCATTCGGACGACGCTGCTCACCGGATATCCCGGAGAAACGGAAACCGATTTTGCGGAATTGCTGGAGTTCGTAGAAACCGTGCGCTTCGACCGCCTGGGGGTATTCGCTTACTCGGAAGAGGAAGGTACCTACTCGGCCGAAAAACTTCGAGACGATGTGCCGGAAGCGATCAAGCAGCAGCGTGTAGAGCGGATTATGCAGGTTCAAGCCCGGATTTCCAACGAAAACAATACCCGTCGGATCGGCCGGATCGAGCGGGTGATCGTCGACCGCACGGAGAACGGCTATACCATCGGCCGTACCCAGTACGATTCGCCGGAAGTGGATCAGGAAGTGCTGATCGAAACCCAATGCCCGATTACTCCCGGTGAGTTCCGAAAGGTCCGAATTACTTCGGCCGACGACTACGACCTCTATGCAGAGCTGGTGTAAAAGCCGCCAGAGATAAGATTCGCGGTCTATTTTCTCAAAAACGAGGATAAAGCGGGCTAAAATCCAGCTGAAAATTTTTATATTTGGGTTACAACTTGTAATTTTGTAACAGAGAACAACGTTTTTCGTATGGATGAGGCAAAAGTGATCATAGACCGGTTGCGTGCGCGGGTAGCGGCTATTATGGCCAGCCACCAGCAGCTGAAAAGCGAGCGGGATAAACGGACGGCCGAACGCGATAAAGCGTTGCTGGAGAAGCGGGAAATGGAGGGAAAAGTCGCCCGGTTGGAGAATCGGGTTCGGGTTTTGGAATTGACTGCAGGCATGCAGGGGGTATCCGGAGGATCCAGGGCGGCGCGCGAACGTGTCAACAGGCTTTTGCGGGAAGTTGACAAATGTATAGCTTTAATGAATCGTTAGCCGTGGCAGGATCATTCAGAATAACTTTGAAGATTGCAGGACGCGAATATCCGCTGACGATAGACCCGGCGGAAGAATCTCGTTACCGGAAGGCGGCCAAGGAAATTAATGAATTGGTCGATGCCTATTCCAAGCGGTATCATGCCGATATGGAAAACTACCTGGCTATGGCTGCGCTACAGACTGCCCTGATGGGAATTCAGTCGGGGGTAAACGAGGAGATGGAACCGGTTCTCGATGAACTTCGGAAATTCGAGGAGGAATTGGATGAGCTTCCGGAAGCTCAGTTACCCGGCCGGCGTAAAAAATCCGAATAAGCGCTCCCCGGATTTCCAGCCGGTCTACCCGTGTTAGATAGACCGGAAGAGTATCCGATCTAAAGAAAGGAAGCTTCACCCTGAACTCATCCTTTCCACACGGGGATTCGGATTCCGTCCGAGCGGATCGACCCGAACCGCTTCAACCGAAGAGACCGGGTGCAACGAACGCAGGGGGGCAAGCCAAGCGGGGAAAGCTTGCATGCGGCCAAGGAGACCGAACCAAGGGAAGGATAGGGGAAAGCATGGGGATTACTGAGGCTGCCGAGAGATCGAAGCGAGAAGGGTATCAGGCAGTTCTGAACATGGAGCAGAGGGGAAAAACCCGGAACAAGCGCAGGAAGGAAACCGAACCACACAGTCCCTGGGGCCGGACGAGCGGGATAAAACCGATCCCCAAACCCGGAGCCCTCGGCAAGAGGCTGATCGATGAGCTCATGAACGGTCGGAAGGGGAACCTGAAGAGGGATGGAATCTGTTCAGTAAGAGGGACGGTTCAAATCGGGGCTGCCTGGAGTGGGCAGGCTGGGAAGCCGGCTAAAAAAATGGGGCAGCGGCAATTCAGACCCGGAAAAGAAGAGTGGGGACAGGAAAGAAAAAGGATGAGCCGCGGGTAATTTCCAGGGAAGTTAACGGATCGGAACATCCACCGGTCGGACTAGGAGTCCGGACCGGAACAGGAGCCGTCATCCAGCCCACGCACACCGTCCGGCCGGAGAATATTCTTCACCGGCAAGGAACACCCAAAGGCTGTTCGCCCGGCAGGAAAAAGAGGAGGAAAGCTATACAAAAAGAGCCTGTTTGTCAGGCTCAGGGAAGGATTCAGGTATGAAATTTGCCGGAACCGGATCAGATAAAGAGAGTTCTTTAACATACACATAAAGAAATCAAGCTCCCGCATTGATTTCCTTTTGAGCTTTGCGAAACTTAACATTTACAAAATCGGAGATGTACTTGTCTTTTCAAAAACAGGCCTTACCCGCGTTTTAGCGCGGTTTCTCTCCGGAGGACGTTGGACGTTTGCGATTGGGCGGAGTCTCCGTTTATGACGATACTGAGGATTCGTCAAACCTAAAAGGAAACTCAATGCGGTTTTTTTATACCCTAACTTGAATGTAACGCATACACAATATTAATTTAGATAACCAAACATGACAACAGTAATCATCATAGCGGCTGTTTGCGCGATAGCCGTCGCGGTGGCCAGCTATTTTCTGGTGCTCAAAGGTACGGAAAAGCGCCGCCGCTCGATTATCAAAGAGGCCGAAGTAGAAGCCGAGATGATCAAGAAGGAAAAGATTCTCCAGGCCAAGGAGCGGTTTATTCAACTGAAAGCCGAACACGAAAAACAGGTAAACGAACGCAATACCAAAATCTCCCAAGTGGAGAACAAACTCAAGGAACGCGAACTCACGCTGAATCAACGAAGCGACGAAGTTTCAAAAAAAGACAAGGAGCTGAGCAAAGAAAAGGAGCGCCTGGAAACCCAGCTGGAAGGGCTGAACGCCAAAAAGGAAGAGATGGACCGTAAATTCAAGGAACAGGTGGCCCGGCTGGAAGAGATCAGCGGCATGAGTGCCGAAGAGGCTAAAAATGTGCTCGTGGAATCCCTCAAGGAGGAAGCCAAAAGCGATGCGATGGCATACATCAACGAGGTGATGGACGAGGCGAAGATGACCGCCACCAAAGAGGCCAAGAAAGTAGTGGTCGCCACCATTCAACGGGTGGCTACGGAAACGGCGATCGAAAATTCGGTGACGGTATTCAATATCGAAAACGACGAGGTAAAAGGCCGCATCATCGGCCGCGAGGGACGGAACATCCGCGCGCTGGAAGCGGCTACCGGGGTGGAAATTATCGTAGACGATACCCCGGAAGCCATCATTTTGTCCGGATTCGATCCGGTACGCCGGGAGATTGTCCGTTTGGCCCTGCATCAACTCGTGACAGACGGTCGTATCCATCCGGCTCGCATCGAAGAGGTGGTCGCCAAAGTGCAGAAACAGATCGAAGAAGAGATCGTAGAGGTCGGTAAACGGACCGCGATCGACCTGGGAATCCACAACCTGCATCCGGAATTGGTGCGACTGATCGGAAAGATGAAATACCGTTCTTCTTACGGTCAGAACCTGTTGCAGCATGCCCGTGAAACGGCAAATTTGTGCGGCACTATGGCATCCGAATTGGGTTTGAATCCCAAAATTGCTCGACGGGCCGGTTTGCTTCACGATATCGGCAAGGTGCCCGACGATCAACCGGAATTGCCGCATGCGATTATCGGTATGCAGTTGGCCGAAAAATACAAAGAAAAACCGGAAGTGGTCAATGCCATCGGCGCACACCACGACGAGATGGAGATGACCTCGCTCATAGCCCCCATCGTACAGGTGTGCGACGCCATTTCGGGAGCTCGTCCCGGTGCTCGCCGGGAGGTAGTGGAGTCTTATATCAAACGACTCAAAGAAATGGAGGATATGGCGATGGCTTATCCCGGCGTCATGAAGACTTATGCCATCCAGGCGGGCCGCGAGTTGCGCGTGATCGTTGGCAGCGAGAAAATCAGCGACCAGAAAGCGGATCAACTCTCGCATGATATCGCAAAAAAAATCCAGGATGAAATGACCTACCCGGGCCAGGTGAAAATTACCGTCATCCGGGAAACCCGTTCGGTGAGCTATGCGAAATAGTTAACCGAACCGCAAAATGGATCAGGCGGATACCGTAACGGGTATTCGCTTTTTTATTTTTAGGGGTTAGGCGGATTTTCGGCAATGGCACAAAAAATGTATCTTTGCCGAGAAAAACCAAAGCTGGAGCATAACCGGATTCATCATGAAAAAAATCGTTTTACTACCTGTCTTGCTGGCGTGCATGGCGTGCGGCGGAAGGCAAACCCAAAACCAGGAAGAGATGGTTCAAATCCCCAACGATGAAGTATTGGTCAACCGCGTATTGACCGCAGAGGAACAATCGAAATTGACGCCGGACGAGGTGATCCGGATCTCGAAGGAAGGCAACCGGGAGTTTGCTGAAGACCGCCTGACGGTTCGCAATACCTCGGATCGTGTACGAGATGCCGCTATGGGTCAATATCCCAAAGCGGTGATTCTTTCCTGCCTGGACTCCCGCGTACCGGTGGAGGATGTATTTCACCGCGGCATCGGGGATATTTTCGTAGCCCGCGTAGCCGGAAATATCGTGAATGCCGATATGTTGGGAAGCATGGAGTACACCTGCAAAGTTTCCGGATCGAAGCTGGTGATGGTACTGGGCCACGACCACTGCGGGGCGATCAAATCGGCCATCGACGGTGTAGAGTTGGGTAATATCACTACGCTATTGGAAAAAATTCAACCGGCGGTAGCCGTATCCAGAGCGGAATTCTCCGGAGAGACCACTTCCAAAAACGATAAATTTGTGGAAGAGGTTTGTCAGGCCAATGTGGAATTGATGGTACGGCTGATTCGTGAACAAAGTCCGATCCTCAAGGAGATGGAGGACAAAGGCGAGATTAAAATTATCGGCGGCAAATACGA
>JAJQAW010000296.1:0-1777 GCA_021203585.1 Rikenellaceae bacterium | reverse complement strand
CGAAATACGATATGCATACCGGACTGGTAGACTTTTTCGAAAATATTTGACCGCAGGATCTCCATTTGACTCGTAAAAGAATCAGCCCTCCTGGTTTTCCCGCAAATTTAAAGGGGGATCGGCTTCCCGCCCTGTGCGTGAGACTGAGTGGACGGTATATCATAGAACCATGCCATCGAGCGGATGCTTTGTAGCATCCGTTTTTTATGCCGTTCCCGACCGGAATTTCGTTTTCGGCACTTCAGAAAACTCCGTTGGGGAATAGAAGAATGGTTGCGTTAAATTTTGCGTGTGAATTCTCCCGACTGGGATAATGCCAATACGGCAATCGAACTTTCCTTCCTTGCAATTTGCAAACGGCTTACGGAATGGTCCGGCTGCAAAGGGCAAATGAAATCCGAACAAGAGGCCTAATTATCGGCTTTTCCGGAGCAACGGATGGACTGCCCTGTGGTAATTCCGAGGTGAGATGACGGCTCCGATGGACGGTTCTCTGCCGTCTACCATTTACCGGAATACCCATCAAAGTGTCGAGGGCGGCGAACGATTAGCTGTCGTTTTGCCAGGGGAACCGGTTCACATCCACGGAGTCAATTCCGTGCCTATTGCAATCCTTCATCCGATCCATCCGTTCTTTGTGGAATCCCTGGATGTCTGTGAATTCCTACGGCTGTTCCGGTCCCCGGACGAAGGTTCGGTCCGGGCGGTACAGCGCTGCCGCTCGAGCGGCAGCGCTTATTCGATATCCAGATTCAGCGCTTTGCGGAAGGCGGTCAGGTGGGCATTCTGTTCGGTGAGGAATTTCAGTTTGTCGTCCGCTTTGACCGGTTTTTCACCCGAGGAATCGGCCTCGACGGTAATATCGAACTCGATGGCGCATTGAACTCCGGAAAGTTCCCTGATTTCCCGTTTCAAATCGAGCATATTCCGCTCGACTTCTTCTTTGAGATTGGCATTGGGAACGGTCAGCCCGATCCGGTTTAGTTTCACGCTTACCCGTGAAAACGCGGTGGCCAACCGGGGACGGCTTCGGGTAAACCGTTCGGTCAGTCCGGCACAAGTTTCGGTTAACCGTTTTTCCACCTCTTCATCGGGAACGGCCGAAGGGTCGACGGCCGGTTCTTCCGCTTCGCGTTGATCCGTAGCCTGTGGTGATTTTTCGTGCAGCGCATCTTTCAGTGAAAAACCGGTGAGAGAAGAACCCGCCGGAGCTGCCCCGGGCCGGGACGCCAAAGGGGTCGACTCGGTATCGGACGGGGAATCACCGGAATGTTTTTCTGTATTCGTAGCGATCGAATTTGCCGGAACGGACGGCGATAACCGGCTTGCGGCAGGATCGGTGGAAGAGGCAGAAGAAGATAAATTGACCGGATGATCCGGTTTGGACACACCCGCCGGTGAAGGTCGGTTTTGCGCCGAATTTCCCGTTCCGTTTCCCGTTGTATTTCCTACCGAATTACCGCCCGGATGCATGGTGGATTCTCCTCCTGTTCTTGTCGAATCTCCCGAGGGATTTCTTGTCGAATTTGCTGCCGGAATGGCTGTGGGATCGACTGGCGGATTGGATGCGTTATGAATCGCGCTACTTCCCCCCGGGGCTCCGCCAATCGGTTTGGACAGCGGCGGCTCTTTAACGGGCAAAACGGGAACCGGGTACTCCTCTTTCGGAGGCTCCGCCGTAGCGGCTTCCGGGCGGGCAGTGTCGGCTAAATTTTTGTTTTGTCACATGCAGCAGGGCTTCTTTAGCCAGGTTTACAAGAGTATGCCAAGGTTAGAA
>JAJQAW010000218.1:1393-7686 GCA_021203585.1 Rikenellaceae bacterium | reverse complement strand
GGTACGCGTGTTGCGGTCCGCTTCGAATTTTTTCCGGCCGATGGGACCGGCGGGTCCGGTTTTTCAGTTTTAACCGATTCCCCAACCGGTTCCAGATGCGGTGTACGTGAACAGCCTCCGCCCGCGGAGCGTACGTTTTACCGCTGATACAGACTCTTCAGGAGCTTGTGGAAATACACCCAGAAGAATTTTAAAGCAAGCCTAGTGTGAATTTTAACCGGATCTTAATCTTTTTTATCCCATCTGCAGACCAAAAACCCGGTGAAAATCGTTACTTTCGTAAGATTTTTTTCAGGTAACTAACCCGGGACTTTATTTTCAATATTAATTGGGTCCGGACTCAGCACCAAACCAAAGCCGAATAGGCCGGAATTTCCGGATTGAGTAATTTCTTATTTATTTTATATATAATGAAAAAAAAGATGGATTATAACGGCGGTTATCATCGTTGTTTTTATCGGAATCGCGCTGCTTTATAATTTTTTCAGTAAGCGTGCTGCCGAAGAAGCGCTTGAACCGCAAGCTCCCACGCGGAGCCAGACCTCCCTGCACGTCAATGCGGAGATCGTTCGCCAGCAAATGATGACGGACGGGATTTTTACTGTCGCCAACCTGTTGCCCGACGAGGAAGTGGAACTCTCCTTCGAAACTTCCGGGAAAATCGTAGGCATTTACTTCCAGGAAGGGGCGCTGGTCAAAAAGGGAGACCTGCTGGCCAAAATCAACGACGCTCCTTTGCAGGCGCAACTGGCCCGCTACCAGGCGCAGGTCAAACTGGCCGAAGCGCGGGTATTCCGGCAAAGTACCCTGTTGGAGAAAGATGCGGTCAGTCAGGAAACCTACGAACAGGCCACGACCGAATTGGCCACGCTGAATGCCGATATCGACCTGATGCACGCCAATATCGCGCAAACGGAACTGCGGGCGCCGTTCGACGGAGTGATCGGATTGCGCAACGTGAGCGAAGGGGCGTACGCTTCCCCCTCTACGGTTATCGCCAAGCTGACGAAGATCGATCCGCTGAAGCTGGAATTCGACCTGCCCGAACGGTATGCGATGGAAGTGGGACCGGGCACTCAGCTTTCTTTCACGGTGGACGGGTTTCTGCAATCCTTCCATGCTACGGTATATGCCACCGATGCCAGTGTGAGCATCGACACCCGCGGGTTCCTGGCCAAAGCGGCTTTTCCGAATCCCAACGGAATGCTCCGGCCGGGTTACTTCGCCCACGTGGAATTGCGCCGATTGCAGATTCCGGACGCTATTTCAGTGCCGGCCGAAGCCCTGGTCAAAGAGATGGGAGTGGATAAAGTATACCTGTTCGAGGATGGCAAAGCCCAGCCGCGAACGGTCGAAACGGTAATCCGTACCGACGCGCGCGTACAGGTCATCGAAGGGCTGCAGCCCGGAGATACCGTATTGACTTCCGGAACCCTGCAGCTGCGCACGGGAATGAACGTCGTATTGGATCGGATCGAATAAGGGGAGGCGCAAGATGAATATTTCCGAATTAAGTATCAGACGGCCCGTACTGGCGACTGTAATGACGCTCATCATCCTGTTGTTTGGGATCGTAGGCTACAGTTTCCTCGGGGTGCGTGAATATCCGAGCGTCGATAATCCGATCATCACGGTCAGCACTTCCTATTCGGGAGCCAATGCCGATGTGATCATGAGCCAAATCACCGAACCGCTGGAACAGAACATCAACGGGATTCCGGGTATTCGGTCGCTTACCAGTGTAAGTTCGCAGGGCAGCAGCCGAATTACGGTGGAATTCGAACTCTCCGTGGATATGGAGACGGCGGCAAACGACGTGCGGGATAAAGTTTCGCGGGCTCAACGGTATCTTCCCCGGGACTGCGACCCGCCTACGGTAGCCAAAGCCGATGCGGACGCTACGCCCATTCTGATGATCTCTCTGCAAAGCGAACGCCGTTCGCTGCTCGAATTGAGTGAAATCGCCGACCTGACCGTAAAGGAGCAGCTACAGACGATCAACGATGTGTCGGGGGTTGAAATTTGGGGTGAAAAACGGTATTCTATGCGCCTGTGGCTGGATCCGGTAAAAATGGCCGGTTTCGGTGTGACGCCGATCGACGTCAAAAACGCCATCGACCGGGAGAATGTGGAATTGCCTTCGGGAAGCATCGAGGGAAATACCATGGAACTGTCGATCCGTACACAGGGCTTGATGACCACTCCGCAGGAATTCAACAACCTGATTATCCGTTCGGACGGTATCCGGGTGGTGCGGTTCAGCGACATAGGCCTGGCTGAAATCGGACCGCAGGATACCCGCAGCTACATGAAAATGAACGGAGTGTCGATGGTCGGGATCGTAGTGATTCCTCAACCGGGCGCCAATCACATCGATATTGCCGATGCGGTCTATCAGCGGATGGAGACCATGCAGAAAGACTTGCCCGACGACATCATGTACGAATACGGATTCGACAATACCAAGTTTATCCGCGCTTCGATTCGGGAAGTCCAGGAAACGGTATATGTAGCTTTTCTATTGGTGATTTTGATCATCTTCCTCTTCCTGCGCGACTGGCGCGTGACGTTGGTACCCTGTATCGTCATCTCGGTCTCCCTGATCGGCTGTTTCTTTGTGATGTACCTGGCGGGATTCTCGATCAACGTCTTGTCCATGCTGGCTATCGTCCTTTCGGTAGGTCTGGTGGTGGACGATGCGATCGTGATGACCGAAAATATTTATTCCCGAATCGAACAGGGAATGTCGCCCAAGGAGGCGGGTATCGAAGGGGCCAAGGAAATTTTCTTTGCTGTGATTTCAACTACCGTTACCCTGGTAGCCGTCTTCCTGCCCATTGTCTTTATCCAGGGAATGACGGGTAAACTGTTCCGGGAGTTCAGCATCGTGATTTCGGGAGCGGTGATCATCTCCAGTTTCGCCGCCCTGACCATTACTCCCATGCTGGCTACCAAAATCCTAAAAAAACGGGAAAAACAGAATTGGTTCTACCGCAAAACGGAACCCTTTTTCGAAGGCCTCAATACGGTCTACGGGAAAGCGCTGGATTGGTTCCTCAAACGCCGGATGATCAGTATTCCGATCGTCCTGGTTACCCTGGGTGGGATCGTTTGGCTCTGGGAGGCCGTTCCCTCGGAATTGGCTCCGCTGGAAGACCGTTCTTCCATTACGATCAACATCACCGGACCGGAAGGAGCGACCTTCGAATACATGCGGGATTATGTGGAGGACATGGACCTGATGGTGGACTCGCTGGTTCCGGAAGCCCGGGCTATATCTGCACGGGTCTCAAGCGGAAGCGGAAATATCCAGGTCGCCCTGGTCGATATTCAGGAGCGGCAACGGTCGCAAATGGAAATCGCTCAGCAACTGACCCGTGCGGTCTCCTCCAAGACCAAAGCCCGCGCCTTCGTGCAGCAGCAGAGTACCTTCGGGGGACGACGCGGAGGAATGCCGGTGCAGTATGTATTACAGGCTCCCATGCTGGACAAATTGCGGGAAGTGTTGCCGGCCTTTATGGATGAGGTAAACGCCAGTCCGGCCTTCCAAATATCGGACGTCAACCTGAAGTTCAGTAAACCCGAAGCCTTGCTTTCCATCGACCGCGACAAAGCGACGCTGCTCGGGGTCAGTACCCAAAACATTGCCCAAACCCTGCAATACGGGTTGAGCGGACAGCGGATGGGCTATTTTTACATGAACGGGAAACAATACGAAATTCTGGCTGAAATCAACCGGCAACAACGCAATACGCCGGTCGATCTGAAATCCATCTATGTGCGCAGCGATCGCGGCAATATGGTGCAGCTGGATAACCTGGTTCAATTGCAGGAGGATATCGCTCCTCCCCAACTGTACCGCTACAACCGCTTCCTGTCGGCTACCGTATCGGCCGGACTGGCCCCGGGATATGCCCTGGGGCAGGGACTGGACGAAATGGACCGCATCGCTGCCGAACTCTTGGACGAATCCTTCCGGACCGCTCTGGCGGGTGAATCCAAAGAGTTTCGGGAAAGCTCTTCCAGTCTGCTGTTCGCTTTCGGGCTGGCCATCATCCTGATTTACCTGATCCTGGCCGCACAATTCGAAAGCTTCAAGGATCCCTTCGTGATCATGTTGACCGTACCTTTGGCGGTTGCCGGCGCCCTGTTCTTTTTGTATGTCAACGACCAGACTCTCAATATCTACAGCCAGATCGGGATTATCATGCTCATCGGGTTGGTGGCCAAGAATGGGATTCTGATCGTGGAATTCGCCAACCAGAAGCAGGCGGCCGGCATGGACAAACTAACGGCTATCCGGAAGTCCTCACTGCAGCGCCTCCGGCCGATTCTGATGACCAGTTTCTCCACGGTGCTCGGTCTGGTTCCGTTGGTATTCGCTACCGGTGAAGGGGCCAACGGACGTATCGCTATGGGAATCGTCGTGGTGGGGGGATGGTCGTGGCTACGTTGCTGACCCTGTTTATTGTTCCGTCCATTTACAGTTATATATCGACCAACCGGCTTAAAAATGCGGAAAAAGCATGAAACGAAATCTGATTCTTTTGCATACGTTCCTACTCCTGGGACTGCTCGCCTCCGGCACCGCTGCCCAAACACCCGCTTCTTTGCAAGAGTGCCTGGAATTGGGATTGGAAAATAATTATTCGGTGCGGATTGTCCGGAACAACGAACGGATTACCGATAACAACGCTACCTGGGCCAATGCGGGGGCTCTTCCTTCGGTCGACGTTTCAGCCGGTTCGACCGGGCGAATCGACGATACCCGCACGTTACTGCGGGAGGAGGAGCATACGACGGATCACGGAGCCTTCAACCATTCGGGCAATGTCGGGTTGAATGTCGGATGGACCCTCTTCGACGGATTCCGCATCCAGTCCAATTACGAAAAACTTCAGGAGCTCAAGTCGTTGGGGGCGATCCAAACTCGAATCACCATGGAGGATTTTGTCGCGGGATTGACCGCCGAATACTACAATTACATTCAGCAAAAACTACGGTTGGAGAATTACCGGTATGCGGTCTCGCTTTCGCAGGAACGGTTGCGGATCGTAGAGGCGCGGTACATCATCGGAAGCTTTTCCCGGTTGGACCTGTTGCAAGCCCGAGTCGACTTCAATGCCGACAGTTCGAGTTATATGAACCAGACCGAATTGGTGCTGGCTTCCCGAATCCGGCTCAATGAATTGATGGCTATGACCGATGTCACGGCGGAACTGCCTATTCGGGATTCGATCATCCTGTTAAACAAAGCGCTGGAATGGGGCCGCCTGTACGATAAAATGCTGGCCACCAACGCCGAACTACAGGCTTCGGCCCGGAATGAAAACCTAGCGGAAATCGATCTGAAAACCTTGCGGGCCCGCAATTATCCGACCCTCACGATGAATGCCGGTTACGGATACAGTTGGAACGGCTACGGTACGGGAACCACCAAATACCGGGGTGTTCTGGGGCCCAGTGCCGGGATCAGTGTCGGTTTTACCGTTTTCGACGGCAACCGCAAACGGGAACAGCGCAACGCCCGGATCGAAATCGAAAACGCCCGCCTACGGCGCCAGGAGATGGAAAACGGACTTACGGCCGATTTGGCCAATTTCTGGCAGGCCTACCTGAACAACCTCCAGGTAATCCGCCTGGAGGAAGAAAACCTGATCGCGGCTAAAGAAAATCTCAAGATCGCGCAGGAACGCTACATGCTCGGGGACCTGTCGGGAATCGAAATGCGGGAAGCCCAGCAAAGTTTGCTCAATGCGGAAGAGCGAATTCTTTCGGCCCGGTATAATACTAAATTATATGAAATATCCCTGTTGCTGCTCAGTGGGGATGTGCTGGATTATCTGGAGGACTAACCGTATCCTTTTTAAGAAAACGGTCGAACATGAAAAGCACTCCAAGAGTCGGATCGGACTTGGGGTGCTTCTTTTTTGGGGTCCACGATGAGAGAGGAAGCCAAATCAGGGTTATTTCTCGGTCGGCTGCGGTTCTGCGGGCACTCTTTTCGGAAGCTACCCCGAAGGCCTTGCCGCCGTTAACTCCCGGATGAAATTTACCGAGAAAGAACGGATCGGGCCGAACAGTTATACTCTTATGCCTGTATGGCTGCAGACCACTATCCCCGCCGAAATTGGATCGAGTGCAGGTGATTCGGGTTTTTCGGAGTAGTACCACAAACCCACCAAATGCGCTTTCGAAACGGCAGTCCGGTTAAATTTTCCCAGAGCTTGGCCTGGATCCATAACCGTTTTCTTAGATTTCCGCTTTTCATGGTCTGGCCGGAAGGAGGAGAG
>JAJQAW010000218.1:698-1383 GCA_021203585.1 Rikenellaceae bacterium | reverse complement strand
CGGTTAAATTAATCCGGGTTTAACCCGTTTTTCCGGTAAAATTTTTATTTTTAGAGGATCAATCTTATCGAAGAGTTCTACTGTCTACCGGTCTGATGATCGGATTATTGCTCTCGCATATTTCTTGCGGCGTATGGAACCTGATCCATGAGGCGCCTGCCGATTCAGCCGGTTTTTCTCCGGCTTCCGGTCCTCCTACGCGGGAAGGCTTGGACCCCTTTCAGGAATACTTCCTGGTCGAGGGGAAAATGTATTACCAGGACATCGCATTACCGGATGTCCGCAGCGCATCTTTTATCGATTTGGGCGGCGGCTACGCGAAAGACTCCCGAAATGTCTATTACCGGGGCCGTAAGATAGAAGCTTCGGCCGATTCCTTTGAAGTGGTGGGGAGAGGCTATGGGAAAGATCGTTGGCACACCTACCTGGCCGGAGAAAAAGTAAGCCATGGAGTCGGTCCTTCCCGGGAATATTTTCGCGGCGGATACAGTAAGGATTCCTGGCGGGTCTATTACCAGGGGCAGGAAGTCGTTAGCGCCCAGGGCTCTTCTTTTCAGGATTTGGGCGGAGGTTATGGAAAAGACCATTGGCGTGTTTATTACCGAGGGCAAGAAATCCGGAACGCCTCGGCCGCTTCTTTTGATAGTCTGGGAGGAGGTTATGGCAAGGATAATTGGCGGGTCTA
>JAJQAW010000218.1:0-688 GCA_021203585.1 Rikenellaceae bacterium | reverse complement strand
GATTTAGGAGAGGCCTACGGCAAAGATCATTGGAAGGTTTTTTATGACGGGGTTCCCCTGAGCGACGCTTCCGCTTCTTCCTTTCAGACTCTGGGAAGCGGTTATGCCAAGGACAATTGGCGGGTCTTTTTCCGGGGATAACCGATTCCGGGCGCATCGCCGGCCTCTTTCCGGATTTCTTCTCGATAACCGGGGGCTGGTTATCTAGGCTTGTGTTTGGAGGTGAGAACCTCGCACTCCATTCGCCGGAGCGAGAAAAGATAAAAGAGAAAGCATAACATGTTGTCGGTTTCCGTTGCTTTCCCTTTCATTTAGGATTCCTGCTGCATCCCAGTCTATGGCGGATTTCCGCATCAGGGATCCTTCCACAAGCCGTACAGTAAGCAGCGGAATTTTCCGCTGCCCATACCCATTTTCATTTTGGATGGATTCGGTGCCGCATAACTCCCCTGCGGCCGGTTCCGTAAAAGAAAGTGTGGAGTTATTGGTTTATCTGCGTAGAGGCTCTGGAATGCCCGAAACGAATAAACAATACCCCACACCTGTCAGTATATACCAGAAAGATATATGCCAAAAACAAGCTATGAGTGTTTTGCTGTCCTCGTTTCAGTTGAAATTTTCCAGATTTCTACACAAGGATAAAAGCCAACACTTTCATCGAATTATCTGTGTCAATCCCGGAGGCTGA
>JAJQAW010000037.1 GCA_021203585.1 Rikenellaceae bacterium | reverse complement strand
GGACACCGCCTTTCGGTTACGTGGGTGAGGTATTCGTCCCAAAAATATTGCAGGGTCGACAACACCGGATTGGGCGAAGTTTGTCCCAGACCGCAAAGCGAAGTATCTTTGATGACCATGCTCAGATTTTTCAGGTATTCCAGATCGTCTTCCGTCCCTTTGCCGTCGCAAATTTTTTCGAGCATTTCATGCAGCCGTTTATTCCCGATGCGGCACGGCGCGCATTTGCCGCACGATTCTTCGACCGTGAATTTCAGGTAGAATTTGGCTACCGAGGACATGCAATCGTCTTCGTCCATAACGATCATCCCGCCCGAACCCATCATCGACCCGGCCGCTAACAGGTTATCGTAGTCGATCGGCGTGTCCAGGTACACCTCGGTCAGGCATCCGCCCGAAGGTCCACCGGTCTGTACGGCTTTGAATTTTTTTCCATCTTTGATGCCCCCGCCGATTTCGAAAATAACCTCCCGCAGGGTAATTCCCATCGGGACTTCGATCAACCCGACATTATTGATTTTCCCCGCCAACGCAAATACCTTGGTTCCTTTCGAACGTTCGGTTCCGATCGAGGCGAACCACTCCGGCCCCTTTAAGAAGATTACCGGTATGTTGGCCAGCGTTTCGACGTTATTCACATTGGTCGGTTTGCCCAGGTATCCCTTTTCTGCCGGGAAAGGCGGTTTGACGGTCGGTTCGCCGCGGAACCCTTCCATCGAATGGATCAGCGCCGTTTCTTCCCCGCAGACGAAAGCTCCTGCGCCGAAACGCAGTTCGACATCGAATTCGAACCCGGTTCCGAGGATATCCTCCCCTAAGAGGCCGTATTCCCGCGCCTGGGCGATCGCTACCTGCAACCGGCTAATGGCCAACGGATATTCCGCCCGGATATAGATCAACCCTTTGGTGGCGCCGATGCAGTATCCGCAAATGGCCATCGCTTCGAGAACCGTGTGCGGGTCGCCTTCGAGGATCGACCGATCCATAAACGCTCCCGGATCCCCTTCATCGGCATTGCAAACCACATATTTCCGATCGGCCTCATTTCCGGCCGCTATTTCCCACTTCAGTCCGGTCGGGAAACCGCCGCCCCCACGTCCGCGCAGGCCCGATTTTTTTACGATCTCTACGGCCTCCGCAGGGGTTATGTCCGCCACAATGTTCCCCAAGGCCGCGTATCCGTCGCGGGCAATGTATTCTTCGATATTTTCCGGATCGATAAACCCGCAGTTGCGCAAGGCAATGCGCAGCTGCTTCCGGTAAAATCCCATATGCTTGGAATCTTCGATATGCCGGTGGGTTTCGGGATCCTCATACAACAAGTGCTCCACACGGCGCCCCTTGAGTACGTGTTCGGAAACGATTTCGGCCGCGTCTTCCGGTTTAACCTGGGTATAAAACGTATTGTCGGGAATGACCTTCACGATCGGGCCTTTTTCACAGAAGCCGAAACACCCGGTCATCACTACTTTCGCCTCGTCGGCCAATCCCTGCGCGCGGAGCTCCTGTTCCAGGCTTTTGACCAGTACATCGCTCTGCGAAGCCCGGCACCCGGTTCCTCCACACACCAGCAAGTGCATTTTATAGTGTGACATAACCGTTATTTAGTATCGCTTACCTGTTGAAAATTGACCGGAATGATTTGGCCTACCAGTTCCCCTTGGCGGATGTATTTATCGACAATTTCGCCGGCCATTTCCGGGGTGACCTTTCCGAAAACCACCGGATCTTTGCCCGGGATCCGCACCTCGAGGGTCGGCTCGGCGTAACAATAGCTCATACACCCGCCCTGGGTAACGATAGCCGGTATTTTTTCCTGGTCGATTTTGCGGATCAGGGCGGTCATTACTTCCCGTGCCCCGGCGGCGATCCCGCAGGTAGCCATCGCCACGCGGATTTGAACCTGCGAATCGGGGGAATCGCTCTTTTCCCGGATGGTCATATTCTTTTCCAGCGACTGCTTCATCCGGCGCAGGTCGTCCAGCGACTTGATTTTATTCATCTGTAGTTACACGTTTAATAGGTTTCAGGTGAGTAGGCCGGAAAAATTCCCCGGCAGGTAAAGTTACAAATTCGTAGGATAAAAGCAATGAAAATTGCAAAAAAGAAAAAACCGTAACCCAAGAACGGGATTCAGGAAAGAATATCAACCAAGCCTCGCCTCTTTCAAATTTTCGGAAATCATTTCGGTCAGCGCAGTCATTACCGCCGGTTCATGGAGCGGGAGGCCGTCCAGAGCTTCTTTCACCTGGACCGTATCGAAACGATAGCGGTTTTCATTAAACCTATAATCCAGTATGAAATGAGTCTCCGGATTGGCCGAGACCATCAATATAAAACTTCCGGCCAGATCGCCTAACGGCGGACGGTCCAAGTGACTGTGCTGAAATACGGCGGTTACGGTCGTGCCGAGCCCCGGTTCCGACTCTACGGTAAGCTCTCCCGCACTTTGGCAGGCGCTCTGACGAAACAACGGAATTCCCATTCCCACCCTCCGGGTTGTTCGGGTCGTGAAAAACGGATCGTCCAGCCGGGCGACCTGGTCGGCCGACATGCCGCGTCCGTTATCGGTAATCGTGATCTTCAGCCTATCGGCCCGGGTATCCTCTTCGACAGACAAGCCGATGCGGTTCGCTCCTGCCGAGAGCGAGTTCTGGATCATATCCATCATATGCAGCGACAGATCGTTCACAGTAAAATCCGGCTTTAAAGGATAGCTTGCTTAACCGAACGGAAGGAAGGGGTTTCCACATCCAGCAGCACCGTGGCGCGGCCCACCTCTTGCGGATAGTGGGCATCCGAACTGCGGATCAAACGGTGGTCCGCCAGAGGCGGGTGTTCCTTTCGGAAGACTTCCGGATTACACCGGTGAGACACCTCCAGAGCGTCCGGATGCAGGTGCTCAGGAATGAATCCGAGCTGGCTGAGCAACGAGTTTTGGGTTTTGTCGATGTGCGCCGGAATGAAAATTCCCCCGATCGAACGGCAAAAGGCTTCGAGCTCTTCGAGGGATCGGTCGATGGCGTGGATTAAGAGCCGTTCTTCTTCATAAACAACCTCTTCCTCTTCGTTCACCGCCAACTGGTAGCCGAATAGTTCCGGATGGTTTGGCATCGAAGGCAAATGCCGATCCAGGTAAGCCTGCAGCCGAGCCAGCGGCTCTCCGAAATCGGCAAATACCAGTACATGGACCTCTTCACGGGTGGTTACTTCCGCTCCGCAGAGTACATACACGCCTTCCCGCTTACCGATCCGCCGAATTTCCGCGCATTGCCGCGTGGAATTGTGATCCGTGATACCGATGATGCCGATACTCAATTCTTGGGCCCTTCGGATCAGAAATGCCGGAGACATTTCAATATCCCCGCACGGGGAGAGTACCGAATGGATATGCAGGTCTGCTTTGAGCAATTCTTCTCTGTTTTTCCAGAATTCTCGTGGATGTGAACCCGTAAATCGGTCTCCATTTCTCTGCTTTTATTTCATTTGCCCCTATTTACTTACGGTATTCCTGCTTAGTACCCTATCGAGATTCTTCCTGTCCATGGACCGAGTTCATGCATGCTTGACTCAAAATTCGCTCCGCCGCCACGCGTGCCTCGGAAGCTCCCAGCAAAGTTTGCTCCGCACTCAACGGGTTGGGGTTTGATCCAAAAAAGTGATCAAAAAAATAAGACTCCATCCCGGAAGGAAATTCCTACTTTTTAGCCGGCAGGCTTCCCTGAAACTGGTTAGATTTGTTTTTACCTGCCTTTTACAGTCGTCAAACCCCGTTCGTTCGGCATAAATTCGGGTCGGCAACAGGCCGATCCGGATTTTCTATGGGTGCAGCAATCGATAGAGCTTTCCGGAAATTTCAAAGGCTTGGTCTTTGGTGCTCAATAAAGGCACGCCTTCTTCGACAGCTACTGCAACGGTATCTTCATCCGGCAAAAATCCTTTGACCAAAATGATTGCTGAAAGATCTTTGAGGGTGGCAATTCCCAAAATATTGCGGTGGGTTTGCAACGTGACCCATACCTGCCCCTCCTTGGCATGACCCATCACATCGGAAAGCAGGTCGGAGGTATAACCGCCCGTTATTTCATTCGGAAGACCGACTTCTCCCGTCAGTATTTTCAGCTCCAGTCGGCAAGCTAATTCTTTTACTGTCATCCTTATATAATTTTCATTAAATCCTCAAAGCGAACGGTAAATCCGTAAATCCAAGCCTGTTACCGTGAGTACCAAACCCCTTAATCCTATGGATCCGTACATCACATCCCGCAACGGTCGAAGGCCGCTTACCCCGCGCGGCGCCAGCGTGGGAACGGCCCGTGCGCGAACTGTACCGGGAACCGGATTTTTTCTGGGGTTGCTTCTTTTTGGATCGAACCAAAAGGAAATAAACCAATTCTCGCCCCAAATGTATGCAAGCCAGTCAAGCAGCTGGAACCTGGTAAGGAATCAAAGCCCATGACGCAGTCATACTACCGGCAGACAAAAATTAAAGATCTTTAATCGGGAACTTTAAACCGGTCCTTTCCCTAGATGGCTTTCATCATCCCCATAGCCTCTTGCGGAGTAATATCCCCGTGTTTTTCGTAGCGGGTGCGTAGGAAAATACAGGATTTGATCTCCTTCTCCCCCCGAACGATATCTCCGGCCAGCGATTCACAACTCGGCGCCCCGCAAGCTCCGCAATCGATTTCGGGCAGCATTTTCTGCAGCAACTGCGCCTGTTCCATTTTTTTGAGAGCAATCTCGATGTTCCGGTCGTATTTGACCAGCGACCGGGGTTCGATCGGGGCCATATGAATATTGGCCGAAGCGTGTTTTTTATAATCTTCGACCAAATCGTGGGTATCCCCCTTCGTGTCGGCATACCTTTGCAGGGTTTCCGCCCCCAAAAAACGGTTGCGGTGCGATAAAATTCCGCCCGCACACGATTGATCGCAGGCGCGAAGCTCCAGGTAATCCACTCCTTTGATCTTCTCGTTTTCCAGTAATTCCAGAAAATCGATCACGTTATTCATCCCATCCACGGCCAGTGTGCGGCCTCGGATGTGCCGGGCTTCTCCTCCGGTAGTCGCGTATAAAACGCCTTTGAAGGATAGAGAGCCGTTTAATTTCACCGTTCCCGTAACGGGTGCGCGGTTCTTATAGGCCAGATAGACTTTATTGTAGAGAAAATCCATATTGATGACCCCGGTAATCGGGGACTTATACCCCCCCCACCGGAGATTTCACGGCCGCAATTTTGCCGATGCAATGCGAGAGGTAAAAGATGCCGGCCTCGCTTTCATCGATACCGGCCTCGGCTAATTTACTACGGTAATACCGGGCGGTAATTTCAATCGGAGGCATCAACCGCATGATGCTGTCCACCAGAAACGGAAAACGAACCTGAATCAGCCGCACGATCGAAGGGCAAAAGGAGGAAATGACCGGTTTTTTGGCCGTTTCCATATAAGCATTGATCTCGTCCACCAAGGTATCGACGCTCTGTTCGACGGCACATACCTCCGTAAATCCCAATTCGGCA
Source organism: Rikenellaceae bacterium (assembly GCA_021203585.1). Classification (GTDB taxonomy): domain Bacteria; phylum Bacteroidota; class Bacteroidia; order Bacteroidales; family Rikenellaceae; genus JAJQAW01. Next base: position 2,193 of record JAJQAW010000037.1, on the reverse strand, counting down.
ATCACACTGTAAACCAACTCGCGGGATACCCGCGCACTGAACTGGCCGAAGAAGAGTTCGGGAATCAGCAAAATCCGATGTTTGTATTTCAGCACCTCTTCTAAATCTTACATCCGGGCCCGGATGGCGCGCGTGGGACATACCCGAAAACACTCCCAGCAATCGACGCACCACTCGGCATGCAGTTTGGCTTTCCCCTGATTCACCCGCAAAGCCTCGGTCGGGCAGCTGCGCATGCAGTGAGCACATCCGATACAGACGTCTTCCAGAATATCGAGGGCGCGGTATTTGGGCGGTTGATTCATAACGTATAGGTTCAAAGGTTACGGCTTCCCGTTTAACAAAATTAAACGAAATTATGAAACGGAGAGGAACCGTTTAAAACTTTATTTCAATATTCAGGGTCGTTCCCTTTCCCACGACCGTATCGATTTCCAGGGAATCCGCATTGTCCTGGATATTAGGCAATCCCATACCGGCTCCGAAACCCATTTCGCGCACCTTTTCCGAAGCCGTGGAATACCCGCGGGTCATGGCCAGCGGAACATCCGGAATGCCTGGGCCCTCGTCCCGAAGGACCATCCGAATCCCTTCTCCGCCGATATCCACCGTAATGTGTCCTCGGTAGGCATGGGCCACGATATTGACCTCCGCCTCATAGAGCGCCACCACGGTTCGCTTGACAACGGCCGGATCTACGGCAAGCATTTTCAGCGTCTTTTTCACCTGGGAGGAAGCGATCCCCGCCCGGATAAAATTACCGCCTTCCACATCGAATTCAAAATGCATGGTATGGGCTTGTGAATTAATAAACCGGTAGCAGACCGGCCTGAAAGAGCAATCCGGCACACTTGTACATCGAATATTCGGATTGAACGATGACCAGTCCGTCTTCCCGGGCCAACTGCACCATTTCAGGGGAAGCCTGTTTGCCCCGGCACAACAACAAGCACGCGGCATCGGACATTTCGGCTATGCGGACCGATTGAACATTGGCCAAACCGGTCAACAGCAGAAATCCTGCATTTTTCAGGGTTAACACATCGCTCATCAGATCGGAGGCAAATGCCCGGTCCACATTCACTTCCAACCGATCCGCTCCACAGACGACCTTTCCGGCCACCAGCGTACATATCTCTTTTATCCGCATAATAGGAACAACATTTACTCAGGTTCGGCCTTGGCAGCCCGTATTTCACGTGTGGCGATCCAGGGCTTTCGGGTTGAGAATGGAGACCTTTCCCCGATCGTAGGCGATAATCCCGTGTTTCTCCATTTCATGCAATACCGTCAGGATCGAAGAGCGCGGAGCATCGAAATATTCCGACAGGGCGTTCAAATCCGAAACATCTACCGCTCCTTTGCACACCCGCGATTGTTCGAGCAGGTAATTCATCATCTTCTCACGCACGGTTTTAAACGACAGGAAATAGATTTTGCGGGTCAACAGGTTAGCCCGGTTGGAGATGATATCGATAAAATTGGACATCACGATCACGTTTTCCTGCATTAGTTCGAACAGTAGTCCCCGGTGCAGGGTCAGAATAGTCACACTCCCGTCTGCCACCACATCGATGGGCAGCCGGTTGTATCCTCCGAATAAAAAAGCCGGAGCGATCAATTGCGGGGCCGTGATGCGATCGACCAGAAACCGTTTCCCCCGTTTATCCTCCACCTCTCCGCATACTTCTCCCTGGAGAATGATCATCAGGCCCGAATAGGCCGTATTCCGCCGGGCCACTAACGTCCCCTGTGAAAATTCTTCCGTCGAGTACTCTTTTCCGCTGAGCAGTTCTTCGATTTTTGCCGCTTCCAATCCATGAAATAACGGACATTGTGTGAGTATTTCGTACATAACCGTAAGTTTTGTTTTCTTCTTCCGATAGACGACCGCGGCTTTTATCCCGGGCTCCGATTCATCGGAGGGTCTTTTTTTCCTTGGCCGGAGTACAGTTTGATGATACCTTAGCCCGCCTGGGGGATGGCTACGCCGGGATGGCGCCCGATGGCAACGATCTTCTCCTGCTCTTTGCTTTTGTCCGAATCAGAAATCTGTTTTAAAAATAACAAAATCCTCCGGAACAGGCAAGTTTACCACACCGCGGACATGACATTGGGAATATACCGAAGTTTAAATTCACCGGCCGAATCATGCTCCACCGCAATCAAATCGCACTGAACTTCCCACTCGAT
>JAJQAW010000077.1 GCA_021203585.1 Rikenellaceae bacterium | reverse complement strand
GAATATTATTGTAAAATACCAAAAAGTAGAGTCATGCCATTTGGCACTGATTATCTGTAAATTAAAAATACAATTCTTGTAGAATTTAGAGTTTTTAACAGGCGAAAAAAAGTAAGATTTTCGAAAGAAAATTTTACTTTTTTCTTCCGATTTGGCCCAAAGCATGCATCTCGTAGCGGTGGTCTACGGAATGTTAAATCCGTTGTACCGAATATTGATTAACTTTACAGCAACGAAAAAAACTGGTCCGGCCAGCAAGAGAATGGAAATCAGAACTGTCAATGTAACCCGGTATATTTCTCCCCTGCGAGAAGGCGGCTCGCTGCCGGCGTTGGCCGAAGCCGATGACGGTTTCAAATACGTTGTCAAATTCCGCGGAGCGGGACACGGCACCAAAATGCTTATTGCCGAACTGATCGGCGGCTCGGTAGCCCGTACTTTAGGCTTGCGAGTTCCGGAGATTGTTTTTATCGAGCTCGACGAGGCTTTCGGACGCACAGAAGGAGACGAAGAGATTCAGGATCTTTTAAAATCCAGCCGCGGTCTGAACCTGGGGTTGCATTACCTTTTCGGTGCGTTCACCTTTGATCCGATCGCGATGGCTGTCGATTCGTGGACCGCATCGCGGATTGTCTGGCTCGATGCCTTTTTAACCAACGTGGATCGAACGGTGCAAAACACCAATATGTTGATTTGGAATAAGGAACTCTGGTTGATCGATCACGGAGCTTCTCTTTTGTTTCACCACAGTTGGGACAATTGGCAGCAACAGGCCGTAAATCCTTTTTCTTTTATAAAAAACCATGTCCTGCTCCCCTACGCCGGCGAACTGCAACAGGTTGATCGGGAATTCCGGTCTACACTGACCCCCGAGGTTATCGATCGAATTACCCGCTTGATTCCCGAAGATTGGCTACACTGGAATGTAGAGGGAGAATCTGCCGAAGATTTGCGGGAAGTATACCGTCAATTTCTGACCGAGCGTTTGTATTATGCTCAAAATTTTGTAAAAGAAGCTCAAGATGCTCGGAAAATTCTTATATGAATATGCGGTCATTCGCGTGGTGCCGAAGGTGGAGCGTGAAGAATTTATCAATGTCGGCCTGATCATGTTCTGCAAGCGGGCAAAATTCCTGAAAGTTCGCTTTGCGGTCCATGAACAGAAATTAGCGCTTTATCATCCGGAATTCGACCCGCAATGGCTTTATCTCCACTTCGATACATTTGAGAAAATTTGCTCCGGAACTGCCGCCGGCGGCACCATCGGAGGATTGGATATCCCGGAACGTTTTCGCTGGCTGACTGCGGTCCGTAGCGCTTGCATACAAACTTCCCGTCCGCATGCCGGATTTACCGAAGATCTCGAAAAAACGTTCGACCGGCTTTTCGAGGAATTGGTGTTATAACCCATCTTCACCACACTTTGAATTCTCCCCGAATACGGACCCTCTCCCCACATTGCCGAAGGATCCGGATTTCGGCCGCCCTTATTTTTTGATCCGACCGGTCAAGGTTCTGGAGACGGGAAGCGTGAAGAGAAATTCGAGTCCCTTGCCGGCTGCGTTTTTGACCGTAATGATACCTCCATGAAGCTGTACCGTATTTTTAACGATGGCCAATCCCAGTCCCGAACCACCCGTATCCCGGGTGCGCCCCTCGTTGACCCGGTAAAAACGCTCGAATAAACGGTTCAAGTGTCGCTCGTCGGCTATGCCGGTTCCGTTGTCCGCAAAAGAAAAATAAGCCATTCCATCCTTAATGCCGGAAACTTTGATGCGGATCGATATATCTTCTCCGGCGTAACGAATCACATTTTCGGTTAGATTTCGGAACAACGAATACAGCAAATTTTCATTCCCGCGCACAGTCAGGCCCTCCGGCAGATCTACCTGAAATCCGATGCGTTTCTCTTCCAGGGCCGCTGTACTGTCCGCGTGGACTTTTTCCAGCAGAGCCGAAATATCGATGCTTACCCGTTCAAAAGAGTCTTGTTTTTCATCCATCCGTGTCAACATGCTCATATCCGAAATCAACTCGGATAAATTTTTGGTCTGTACATAAGCCCTGCGCAGAAATTCCTGCGCTTTTTCTCCGTTGATCGAGTTGTTGAGCAGAATTTCGAGAAATCCCTGGATGCTGGTGACCGGCGTGCGGAGCTCGTGAGCGATATTGCCGGTCATCTCCTGTTTCAGGCGGCGGGTTTTTTCCGCAGCCGTTACGTCGGTCAGGATAATCTCAAAACTACAATCCTCGAATACATTGACCCGCACCAGAAATTCTTTTGCCTGACGCGTGATCCGGGTTTCGTAATGATCGTCTCCATTCCGGTGATCCAGAAATTCCGCCACTTGGGATAATTCCGATTCCGAGAGCACTAAGTGATCGATGGTTCGGGTTTCTGCCGAAAGAAAATTAAAATATTGCAAAAACAGCCCGTTGTAAAAATCGATCGTCCGGTCGGCATGGAAGAAGCAGACTCCCTCGGCCGAACTTTGAATGTGCAGCAGCAGTTTTTCTTTTTCCTGAAGCAACTGCGCTTGGGTTTCGTGGATTTGCCGAAAATTCGCCAGTAGCTTTTCTCCGATTTCACCCAATTCGTCTTTGGGAAAATCCGGTCTTTGACCGGATGGAGATTCCTGCTGAAGAGCCAGCGAAAAATCCCGTAGTTGCCGGACGGATCGACCGAAATAATGGCCTACATAAAAGATAAATCCCAAACCGATGAGAAACAGGGCCAGAATGAAATATAAAAATACATTGTCCGGTTTCAAGAAGGAGCGAACCTCCACATCATACGGAAGCGCTACCCGTACCAGATAAGGCGCTCCATTACTTTTGGCATAATACAGATACGGCTCTCGGGTAGATGCGGAAGTACGGATAAAAGTGCCGTATCCTCTTCGCCGGGCTTCACTGATTTCAGGACGGTCGGCATGATTTTCCAGTATCGCCGTCTCCGTGACCGCATTGTCGAACAGAACCTGTCCGTTCCAGTCTACCAGGGTTAAACGGAGATTCTCCGGCAAAAAGAAGAGCAGACTATCCAGGTCATCAACCGCTGCTCCGCGGGCCATATAAGCCAGTACGGTTTCCGCGAAGGCATCCAGTTTTTCCTGCAGCGCTTCGGTTTTATAACCGCGGGCTTGGCGTTGCTGAAAAATGACGATACCGGTGGTAAATACAACAAAAATGATCAGAAAGCTCAGAATCAGTTTTTGTTGAAAATTAGCTTTCATTATTCCTCCGGGTTAAATCGGTAACCGTAACCGGTTCGGCTGGAGATCCAAGCGGCTTTATCGCCCAACTTTTTGCGCAACCGGGTGATGTGTACATCGACCGTCCGCTCGGTTACGTACGGAGCATCGGTCCAGATTTTCTCGATGATCTCATCCCGGGAAAAAACTCGGGAAGGATGGGCTGCCAACAATGAGAGGATTTCGAATTCGGTACGGGTCAACGCGATGGGCTTACCGTCGACAAGGGTTTGCTTGGTTTCAAAATCGATTTCCAATCCGGAAATGATTAATTTCTGCCCCGAATGCGGCTCTCCCCCTCCGTTGTCTCGTTTCAACACGGCTTTCACCCGGGCCGAAACCTCTTTGAGCGAAAAAGGTTTGGAAATATAATCGTCCGCTCCGACCGAAAATCCGGTTAGCATATCGTTTTCGGTATCTTTTGCCGTAAGAAAAATTATGGGTACCGGATTTCCGGATTTCCGGATTTTTTCAGCCACCCGGTATCCGGAGATGCCCCCCATCATGACATCCAGCAGGATCAGTGCATGATCCGGCGATAATTTTTCCAGGGCTTCTTCCCCGGAGTTTGCGGTATCCGTTTGGTAATCTTCGCTTTCGAGATTAAAAGCGAGGATTTCGCAAATGTCGTGTTCGTCATCGACGATCAATATTCTTTTTCCCATAGCGTTTTTTATGCGATCGAAATCGCCAAAGTTCTCGTTTCGCTCCTTTTTTTGCTGTCCCCTCCGTTTTTAACCGGCCGGCTCGTTTAACCTCAGGCAAAAGGGAGGGGCGCTGGCCGGGAGCATCGGTCTTCTTTTTCCACGCCGGTTCGAAAGGACGGAGGAAGATTTTTTAAGCAAGATACATGCATCGGTCCCGGGCGATACTTTATCCAGATAACCGCCCCCTCTTCCCGGTTTACCGGCTGTGAACGCATCGAAATAGCGGGTTCGGCTTTGGCTGAATATAGGCAAAGATAAGATTATTCTTTGCTTTTACGGTGCTTCAGAATCTTCGCATCGATATAAAAGACAATCTCTTCCACGATATTGCTGCAATGATCTCCGATCCGTTCCACTTTGCGCAGAACAAGCAGGGTTTCCAAGACACAGGGGGCATGGGAAGGATTTTTCTCCACGTATTCGGCTAATTTCCGGATCGCTTCACGGTAGAGCGTATCTACCTCTTCATCTTTTTGCAGGATGCGGCCCGAAAGTTTGGTGTTTTCCGATTCCAATGCAGCGTAACTATCCGATAGCATAGCAATGACCGTATCGAACATCGTCTCCACCTGTAAATCGTCTTTGATTAATTGCAGAAGCGGAGTACAATCGTCCGCAATGACATGACGGGCAATCCCTTCGGCAAAATCGCCGATCCGCTCCAGGGTGCTGCAAATTTTGATCATGGAGAGCACTAGCCGCAGATCCACCGCTACCGGGGTGTACAGCGCGATGTAATTTTCACAGTCGCTTTCGATCTTTAGCTCGAACGTATTCACCCGTTTTTCCCGGCTGGCTACTTCCCGTGCGATTTCCAAATCGTCGGTTAGGTAGGATTGTTTACACTTTTCCAATTGGGACAGCACCAATTGCCACATTTCCCGCACCTCTTCTTTTAAGGATTGCAGTTCTTTTTCCGTATGTTTCATTTTACTCTTTATTAACAATTAAACCGGATACTTCTCTTTTTCAGAGGAGAGTACGAAGGCAATTTCCTCTCCGTTGCCGGGCCTTCTCGTTTGCCGGGTCCGTCCATTCCAAGAAGAATGGTTGAAGTTCCCGCCCCATGCGGTAAAGGGAAGGAATCCGGTAGTCTATCCAAATCGCCCCGTGATGTAATTCTGAGTCTGTTCTTTTTCCGGATTGAAGAACATTTTTTTCGTATCGCTATATTCGACCAATTCACCTAACATGAAGAAACCGGTTTTATCGCTCACGCGGGCGGCCTGCTGCATGTTGTGGGTTACGATCACAATCGTATAATCGTTTTTTAATTCGTGGATCAATTCCTCCACTTTCGAGGTAGAAATCGGATCGAGTGCCGAGGCCGGTTCGTCCATCAGCAGTACCGATGGCTGAATGGCCAACGCCCGGGCAATACACAACCGCTGTTGCTGTCCGCCGGAGAGTTCGAAAGCCGATTTTTTCAGTTTGTCTTTGACTTCTTCCCACAGTGCGGCCCCCATAAGCGATTGTTCGACCCGCTCTTTAATTACTTTGCTATCGTTGATCCCGTTCACGCGTAACCCGTAGGCTACGTTTTCAAAAATGGTCTTGGGAAAAGGATTGGGTTTCTGGAATACCATCCCCACCTCTTTTCGCAGGTCGTCCACATTGATCCCTTTTCGATAGATATTCGTTCCGTTCACAATACACTCGCCTTGGAGTTTGGTTCCGGGAATCAAATCGTTCATCCGATTAAACAGTCGAAGAAAAGTCGACTTACCGCAACCCGAAGGACCGATAAAGGCGGTCACCGTATTGGGCTCGATATCCATATTGATGCCTTTCAAGGCGTGAAATTCTCCGTAATAAAAATCTACGTTATTGGCTTGTATCATCATCATTAATTCGTTTTTACTTTTTTACCGAAATAGCGGCGTAGAAAAGAGGCCAGCAAATTCATAATCAACACAATGGCGATTAATACCAGAGCCGTACCGTAGGCCATCGGGCGGGTTGCATTCAAGTCGATACCGCTAGTTGAAATCACATACAAATGGTACGGAAGAGCCATCACCTGATCGAAGATTCCGGTGGGCAGTTTCGGTAAAAAGTAGGCTGCCACGGTGAAAAGAATCGGAGCCGTTTCACCGGATACCCGTCCGATGGACAAAATCAATCCGGTAATGATATTCGGGAAAGCCATCGGTAAAATGACCCGTTTGATCGTTTGCAGTTTCGTGGCCCCCAAGGCCAGACTTCCCGTACGGAACGAGTCCGGTATGGCTTTGAGAGCTTCTTCGGTGGTTCGAATGACAAGCGGCAGCACCAATAGTCCCAGGGTAAAAGAACCGGCGATGATCGAATCTCCCCAACCGAGGGTATTTACAAAGAGCGACATCCCGAATAGACCGAAAATAATGGAAGGAATACCACTCAGATTGTTGGTCATGATCCGGATAAAGCGGACCGTTTTTCCGTTTCCGGCATATTCGGTGGTGTAGATCGCCGACATCACTCCCAGCGGGAAAGCCACGATCATACTACCGATAATCAGATAGAAGGTACCGACAATGGCCGGGAAAATTCCCCCTCCCGTCATACCGTCGGTCGGAGCCGTGGTCAGAAATTCCCAGCTGATGACTCCGATTCCATTCCAGACGATAAAACCCAGAATCCAGCATAATATTGCTACCACGATCAGACCCAGGATTCTGAAGACCCAGAAAGCGATCTGTTGATCTGTTTTTTTACCCATAACTTAGAATTCTTTGTTTTGTTGACGTTTTGAAATCGCCTCGGCAGTTACACTGATAATGAGGGTCAGCAAGAATAAAATACAACCGAGCATAAAGAGGGATTGGTAATGTGCTCCGCCAGCCGGAGCTTCGCCCAATTCGGCCGCGATCGTAGCCGGAATAGTACGGATCGGTTCAAACAGCGTCGTTGGCATCACCGCAGCGTTTCCCGTGACCATCAGTACGGCCATCGTTTCCCCGATCGCCTGTCCGATACCCAACACCACCGCTGCCGAAATGCCGGACGCCGCATAGGGAATGATTACTTTATAGATCGTTTGCCATTTGGTCGCCCCCAGGGCCAAGCTGGCCTCTCGCATGGCGCGCGGGGTGTTGCGCATCGCATCTTCTGCGACGGAAATAATGGTCGGCAGAGCCATAATGGCTAATAGTACGCTTCCCGTAAATCCGGTTTCGCCCACCGGTAAACGGAAGGCCTTTTGCACCAACGGAACCAGTACCACCAAACCGAAGAATCCGTATACCACGGATGGAATTCCGGCCAGTAATTCGATGGTTGGTTTGAGGATTTTACGCATCCGTTCCCCGGCCAGTTCCGATAGGTAAACTGCCACGCCCAAACCCAGCGGCAGAGCGATCAAAATAGCCACGATACTCACCAACAAGGTTCCCAAGATCAGAGGCAATACGCCGAACTGCGGCGCGGGTGTAGCCGTAGGTATCCATTCGCGGCCCCCAAAAAAATCGGCCGGAGTAATTTTATCGCCCCTCAGTACCCGCACTCCAGGCATATCGGTCGGGATGAATTGTTCCGGTAAAAAAGCCACTATTCCGGGAGTTCGGGCAATCTCTTCGCCCAGTTTTTCCGGCAAATATTCGTAATCGTTATCGGCGCCCAGTTCCTCGTCGGAATAACGGTTAAAAATCTGTTCGAACCGAAAAACCCGAATCGGTTCGTCCGCACCTCCGACTTGGGCCCAGTTTTCGATCTGGTAGTCGAAAATCTGTTTGATGTCGTACGGTCCGAGGTGAGATACCGTATTGGAGGCATTCACACAGAGTGCGTAGCC
>JAJQAW010000053.1:6292-7807 GCA_021203585.1 Rikenellaceae bacterium | reverse complement strand
GCAGAAAGGAGCACCGCGCATGAGAATACTGATTCAACGAGTCAGCCAGGCCAGTGTCACGGCAGCGGACAGGGTGCTAGCCCGGATCGGAACCGGAATGGTGGTGCTGGTAGGCATCGAGGCTGCGGACGAGGAGGAAGACGCGGATTGGCTCTGTAAAAAATTAATTAATTTGCGTATATTTCCGGACTCGGAACAGGTGATGAACCGCAATATTGCGGAAATAAACGGGGAAATTCTGATTGTCAGCCAGTTTACACTTCACGCTTCGACCAAAAAAGGAAACCGCCCCTCTTACCTGCGCGCGGCCCGGCCCGAACAAGCGATTCCGTTGTACGAATATTTCATCCGGAAAGTGGAAACGGAATGGGGAAAGCCGGTGGGTACGGGATCATTCGGAGCCGATATGCAAGTGGCTCTGGTGGGAGACGGGCCGGTAACCATTTGGATCGATTCACGGAACCGGGAGTAAAATAAGCGATCATAAGCACATGACTATCAAGGAATCTCAAGAACTGATCGACGCATGGATCAATAAGCACGGGGTTCGCTATTTCAGCGAACTGACCAATATGACGATACTGACCGAAGAGGTCGGCGAATTGGCGCGGGCCATGGTCCTGGTTTACGGTGAACAATCCTATAAGCCAGGGGATGCCAAGGCCGAATTATCGGATGAAATCGCCGATGTGCTCTGGGTATTGATCTGCATCGCCAATCAAACCGGCGTGGATTTGACCGAGGCGTTGACGGCGAATCTGGAGAAGAAGAATCTCCGCGACTACGACCGGCATAAAAACAATCCGAAGTTAAGGTAAACGATGGCTGCTTTTCCGTTCGACCTCACACAGTACCGGCGCCGGAAAACGGTCGTGGTCCGGGTGGGAAATTGCCTCATCGGAGGGGATTATCCGGTACGGGTCCAATCGATGGCCAACGTCGATACCAACGATACGCAAGCCTGTATCGAACAGGCGCTCCGGATTGCCCGGGCCGGAGGAGAACTGGTACGTTTCACCGCCCAGGGACGGCGAGAGGCGGAAAATCTGCAGGCCATCAAAGCGGGTCTGCGCGCGCGCGGCTGCCCGATTCCGCTGGTCGCCGATATCCATTTCAACCCGCAAGCGGCCTTTATAGCGGCCAGAATCGTCGAAAAGGTACGGATCAATCCCGGTAATTTTATCGATAAACGGGTGGAAAGTTCCCCGTTCGATTATACGGAAGCGGAATATCGTTCGGAACTGGAGCGGTTGGACGAAAAATTGGTTCGCTTGATCGATATCTGCCGGGAGCACGGTACGGCGCTGCGGATCGGTGTCAACCACGGATCGCTTTCGGACCGGATCATGTCCCGTTACGGGGATACCCCCGCGGGTATGGTGGAGTCGGCTTTGGAGTTTCTGCGCGTGTGCGTGCGGGAAAAATTCGATCAACTCATCGTTTCGATGAAATCCAGCAATGTGCGAGTCATGGTTCAAGCTTACCGGCTGCTGGTGCAGGCGATGGATCGGGAAT
>JAJQAW010000053.1:0-6282 GCA_021203585.1 Rikenellaceae bacterium | reverse complement strand
ACCGAGGCCGGAGCCGGGGAAGAAGCGCGGGTCAAATCGGCGGCCGGGATAGGAGCGTTGCTGGCGGACGGGCTGGGCGATACGATCCGGGTTTCGTTGACCGAACCCCCGGAAGCTGAAATTCCGGTCGCCCGGAAACTGGCCGGTTATTTTTGCGAACGGGAACAGCAACCGCCAGTACCGGTTGCCGCAACGGGAAATTATACCCCAATGACTTACCACCGCCGGGAAACTACGGCCTGCGGCATTACGGGAGGGAATTTTCCACCCGTTGTAGTCGGAGCATTCGGGCCCGGCATGGAACCAGCGCCGGATTTGCCGCCGGATCATCCGGAGTTCTTACGGATGAGCCCCATCTCTCCAGCCAAGGCCTTGCTGAAGCTAAACGAAAATCCGGAAAAAATAATCCTCCTGGAGGGTGATACTTATCATAGCCAGCGTGCCTTTTTCCTGAATCTGGAGGCCCGAAACCTTCATCACCCGGTTATCATCCGGCGCAGCTACGCCGAAACGGATCTGGAAACCCTGCAGCTCAAAGCGGCTGCCGATATCGGCCCCTTGCTTTTGGACGGTTTCGGGGATGGAATTATGATCGAGAATCACTCGGACCAAACCGGAGGGCATATCTCCCCGCAGGCTATCGCGTCGCTGAGCTTCGCCCTGCTACAGGCCGCGCGTGTACGGATTTCTCGTACGGAATACATCACCTGCCCCGGTTGCGGGCGAACGCTGTTCGATCTGCCGCAAACCCTGTCCCGGGTACGGGAAGCGACCAAACACTACAAAGGCCTGAAAATCGGGGTGATGGGATGCATCGTCAACGGACCGGGAGAAATGGCGGATGCGGATTACGGGTATGTGGGAGCGGGTCCCGGACGGGTAACTCTCTACAAAGGTAAAACAGTGATAAAACGAAATATACCGCAACAGGAGGCCATCGAAGAGCTGCTGGCACTGATCGCTCAAGACCATCCCCTTCCGTACTGATCCCGGGCAGGGCTCTCTGCCGAACTCCCCGGGTTACCGCACAAGCTTCAAAAAACCGTGTCGCCGCTCCCGGTATTAAAATCCCTATTTTCATGTTGACCGAGAAGCTTCCGCCAGCTCTGCGGGACCGGTATTTTTTGCTGCCGCTCGAAATCGAACATCACCAGCGTCGACCGGCTGTAGGCCTTTACCTCTCCGGAATCGGCCTGTACGATTTCCTGGTACATGGACAAACTACTCGTGCCGATTTTTTCTACCCGTGTCCGCACTACCACCGGCTCCCCGAACCGGGTCTGTGCCTGATAGACTGTATGCGTGGCCTTTTGAATCAGTGCCTCTTTGCACCAATCGATCGGCTGCGGAATTACCCGGGCATAATAATCCGTTTTGCCCAGATCGAAGTAATGCTGTAAATTGACGTTATTCACATGGCCCAATCGGTCCACGTCGGCAAAACGCATCTGTATCGGAGTTTGTATCATCTTACGGACGTATAATTTGAATTTCTCCTCCCGGTCCCACGGCGATAATACTGGAAGCCTTGCGGGTGGGATTCCCTTCCAAAGCCGGATCGACGATAAAATCGACTCCCTGTAGGATGACTTTCGGGATCTCCGAAAAGCGGGAAGGAGTGGCTTCGCCCGCCGGATTGGCCGATGTGGAGACCAGGGGACGGTTCAATTTATGAATGAGCTTCCGGCAAAATTCATGGTCGACTACCCGGATTCCGATCGTTTTTTCTTCCGGTATGAGATTTTCCGCCACTGCCCGGGCCTCCGGAAGAATGAGAGTGAGCGGTTTATCGGCCACATCCAGCAATTGCCAGGCGATTTCCGGAACTTTATGTACATACCGGGAAACTTGATCCGGGTGATCCACCAGAATCAACAAACTTTTTCGGTCCGTCCGGTTTTTCAAGGCATAGATTTTTTCGACGGCCGCAGGCTGGGTGGCATCGCAACCGATACCCCACACCGTATCGGTCGGATAAAGAATAATACCTCCGCTTTTCAGTACGGCCAGGGCTTGGGCAAGCTGATCTTCCAACAACGATTTTTTTTCCTCCATGCTCATCTCCATTATCCCGCAAAGGTAGCAAAAATCCCTCCCGTTCGAAGCTCCTTTCCTTCGACCGTTTTAGCACGTTCTTTGATAGTCCATACAAGATTTTCTGTGCGGAACAGCATATTCATTTAAAAAGACAAGAAATATGATTCCTCAATTTTGGCTGGTCATCTTGGTGGCCATCGTCGGTTTTATCGTGCAGGCACGACTGCAGTCGGTGTTTGCAAAATATTCGAAAGTGCCTTTTCCGGGCGGATTGACCGGACGGGATGTGGCCGAGAAAATGCTCCGGGATAACGGAATAACCAACGTACGCATTACCTCGACCCGTGGTAATCTGACCGATAATTTCAATCCGTCGAACCTGACGGTGAATTTAAGTGAACCGGTGTACGGAACCAATTCGATCTCCGCCGGAGCGGTTGCCGCCCACGAATGCGGCCACGCCGTCCAACATGCCCGCGGGTATGCCCCGATGAAATTGCGAGCCGCCCTGGTTCCGGTGGTTACCTTTTCCTCCCGCATCGCCATGTGGGTGGTCTTGGCCGGATTATTGGTCATCAATACCCTACCCTCGTTGTTCTGGATCGGAATCGGTTTACTGGCCGTGGCCCTCTTGTTCAGTCTGGTTACTTTGCCGGTGGAACTCAACGCTTCGCGGCGAGCGCTGGCCTGGCTGAAGGGATCAGGGTTGGTCGATGCCCGACAACTGGGTGAAGCCAAACAGGCTTTAACCTGGGCCGCGATAACTTATATTGTCGCTGCTTTGTCCGCTTTGACCTCCATCATTTCCTACATCGGCATCGCCCGAAACAGAAGGTAAGCCCGCGGTAGCTCTCGCTGCGGGTTCCTCTCGCAGCACTGGCTCCGGTAAATCAAAAGTCTCATCGGGTGATCGATGAGACTTTTCCATTGCGCACCGCTCTGTCCCGATCCGGCAGGAGAGACGGGCCGGTTGACGGGAAACGGCTGCGCCGTCCGATTTTACGCGGCTACATCGATCCTTCGATCGGATCATCCGCGATGGTCAGCACAATTTTTCCCCGGAAAATTTTCGGCAGCGCCGGATCACCCTCCATTTGCCTCCACGCTTTGGCGGCCTCCCGAAGGGGATAGACCACTTGTACGTCGGTTTTTACCTCGCCCGAGCCGATTAATTGCGAGATTTGTTGTAAATCCCGTCCCGATTGTTGGATCACCATCTGGATGCCGGTCACTCCATACCGATCCGCCAATTCCTGCCGGATTGGAGTAGTTGTACTGACCAGGCGTCCGCCCTGTTTCAGTACCCCGAAGGAGCGTTCTTGCGTGTCACCGCTCACCAGTACCACTACTAAATCCATATCGCGGGCTACCGTGGTAAAATCGGTCGTTTTGTAGTCGATGACCACATCCGCTCCTAAATTCCGGACATAATCCGCATCCGCTGCTAATACCGAAGCGTAGATTTGGGCGCCAATGAGCCGCGCAAACTGTACGGCAAAAGCACCTACGGCTCCCGCAGCTCCGTGGATCAATACCCGTTCTCCTGGTTGCAGTTGCCCGTGCGTGTGAATGACCTGCCAAGCAGTTTCCCCCACGTGCGGCACGGTGGCGGCCTCTTCCCAGGATAAATTCTCGGGCATGCGGACCACTTTGGAAAGATCCGCTGCCAGGTATTGGGCGTAGGAACCGCCATCGCAGTTGCCATAAACCCGATCCCCTTTCTTTAAGTCGGTCGCACAACCGCCGGTATCTTCGATCTGTCCGGCAAAATCATACCCCGGTACCCAGGGTAAGGGTACAGACATTGGATGCCCTTCCTCTTGCGATGCTTTTTTAATTTCCAGGTGATTGACCGAAGCGGCATGCACCCGTATCAAAAGCTGGCTTTCACCGATTTGGGGCCAAGAAACATCTTCATAACGAAGATTTTCGGGCCCTCCGTGTTGGATTAATCGAATAGCTTTCATGGTTCTGTTTCTTATTTCATGGTTCTGGTTTTAACAATTCAGCGCATGCGCCTCGTTCCGTTTAAATTCGTGCTCCACCCGATCGCTTAATCCGGCCGAACCGACTTCGGTCAAACCTGCAGCCAAGGCGCGCAAATCCCACACCCGGCCGGAATCGTTCAGCCGGACAGACCAATCGGTCAGGACCGCCGGAATCAGAGAAACCGCTATGTTTTCCGCCACCACCGGACTCAGAGCCGCCCGGGAGATGAGCGAAACCACCAGAATTTCTTGTATACCCTGCAACATTTCACTGGCTCCTTCGTCCGACAGACCGGCTTGCCGCTCGTCGATCAAAGAGCCCAGAGCAGAGAGATTGTCCTCCCGAAGGTATTGCTGCAATCCTTCGAGAAAGGAAAGAGTGGCAACTTTCACTGTTTTTTCCTGTCGCTCTTCGGAAATTTCGGGTTGACGGGAGACGATCTTCCGAGCATCGTTGCTGACCCATCCTATTATTTCGTTTATCATCCTGTGATCGCTTTTTTTCCCAACTGAAAATCAATCTTTCGTTTTTTTCTTTTTATCCGGTTTAGAGGCGTAATCCTCGAGTTCTTTTTCGGTCATACTTTCCGCCGCCTTTTTGACCCGGTCGCTTACCTGCTCTTCTTCTCCGCGTTTGTAAGCAAGGGCGGCTCCCATAAATCTTCTTTGTTTTTCACTTTTTGCTGGCATAATTTTAAAATTTTAAAGCATTATCTATTCTCATACCGGGATTCGATCACTTTCCAATCGACGATGCGCCATAGAGCATCGAGATAGTCCGCTTTTCGATTCCGGTAATCTATGTAGTACGCGTGCTCCCATACATCGACCCCCAATAAGGGGAAATGCCCCTTTTTCAAAGGGTTTCCGGCATTTCGATAGGAACCGATCACGAGTTTTCCGCCGGGATCTACCGACAACCAGGTCCAACCGGAACCGAACAAAGAGTTAGCCGAACGAACGAATTCTTTTTTGAAATCGGACCACGAACCGAAATCTCGATCGATGGCGGCGGCTAAAGCGCCCGTTGGAGTATGTTTAGCCTCGTTCTCGGAAGCTAAGACGTCGAAATATAAGGTATGGTTATAAATCTGGGCGCCATTATTGTAAATCGCACCGTCGGCAAATCGGGAGATGTATTCCACCGATTGGGCGGCAAACAGGGTTCCCAGTACCAAACGGTTCAGGTTGTCCACGTAGGCCTGCACATGCTTTCCGTGATGCGTTTCCACGGTCTCGGCGCTCAAAACCGGCTCCAACGCGTCCGGAGGATACGGCAAGGGCGGCAAAGTATACTGCCCGTAAGCTACGCCCAGGACCAGGGCAGCCCACAGAAGAACTGTTTTTTTCATACGTACTTTATTTTAGAACCTATAGAGGTACAAAAACCATGAAAAAATTTATCCCCGTTTGCATAATAATTGCATACCCGAACCGGAGCAGAAACATAAAATTCACGGTATGCAAAACACGATCAAATCCGGAGTAGCAATGCTTCGAATCCTGGAAAGCTGGGGCGTAAAGCATGTGTACGGAATTCCGGGCGGCTCGTTTAATTCGATTATGAATGCCTTGTACGATGAACAAAGCCACGTCCGGTTCATTCAGGTACGGCACAAAGAGACCGGGGCCATCGCCGCCGCGGTGGATGCTAAACTGACCGGCCGGATCGGGGTTTGCTTCGGAACGGCCGGTCCGGACGCCACGCATTTGTTCAACGGCCTTTACGATGCCAAGATGGATAGAGTTCCGGTCTTGGCGTTAGTCGGACAATGCTCTTCGCAATGGATGAATTACGATTATTTTCAAGAACTGAACGAGAACCCCATGTTCGCGGATGTGAGCATCTACAACCGGACGGTGATGAATCCGGAAAGTTTACCCTATGTGGTGGACGATGCCATCCGCAAGGCCATGCAAGCCAAAGGGGTCGCGGTGGTTACGATTCCGGTGGATTATGGTTATGCGGACATCCCACCAATCGATCTCTCTTCGGCCTCCAATTACCGGCAAGGTTATCCGCATCCCGAAAAAGCGGACATCGAGGCGGCGGCCGCGCTGATCGGCCAGTCCGAGCGGCCGGTCTTGTTCGCGGGACAGGGAATCAAACATGCGGTTGGTGAGGTTTTGCTTTTTTCCGAACAATTTTCGATGCCCGTCATCCAAAGCGTTCTGGCCAAGGGATTGATTCCGGAAAATTATCCCAACCTGCTCGGTACCTCGGGGCGATTATCGACCAAACCGGCCAACGAGGCGT
>JAJQAW010000279.1:3708-7923 GCA_021203585.1 Rikenellaceae bacterium | reverse complement strand
CTCCGATATCGTTCACCCAGATCAGGATAAAATAGAACAGGACCAACCGGGAGTTATACGCCATGACCCCCATTTCGTTCCGGTCCGCCCCCAATCCTACGAGCAAGGATAAGGGTATCCCGATATAAACCAGCACCGTGATTTGAGTGCCGATGCGCCGGACCGGCGAACCGTCCCGCTTATTGAACATGTTCAGCGCCATCAACGAAAAAACGACCGGAAGCAGGATCAGGTACCACCGTGCGGAAGCAGCGGTCCAAACCACCAGATAGGTGGTGAAAATCATTAGCCAGCTTACCAAAATCGTATTGAAGTGTTGAATGAGACCGGTAACTCCCTTGTCCTGCGGAAAAACCAGTCGGAAAAATTCCGGAATCGTAACCGCCGCCAGCACCAGTGCCAGGATCAGCAACGTATCTACGGAGAAGAGGATCATGGCAGTCATCACGGCAACCAGGATAGCTCCACTCAGGATACGCATTAATAAAGGATTCATAGACAAACCGGGCTTACTGCAAAATTAATTCCAGTCGGGGCGAAGCGGTTGATCACACTCCGGATTTTCCTCCGGTCGAGCCGACGGACCGCCGGTTGGGTGCTCTGGCTCCTGGCCGCCGCCATCCACGCGGCAAGCAGCCCGGTGTTCGGCCGAGGGGGAATCCTCCTTCGGAATCTCCCCGGACAGCGCATCAGCCACCTCGATGGCCTGTTGGCGTTCCCGTTCCAGAGCCGCTTCCATTTGCTCCGAAATCGTACGTCCCTGCGGAGTTTTTTTACGGGCCCCGAAAATCCGCTCCACATCCTCCGTAAAAATTACTTCGCGCTCCAAGAGCAACTGAGCTAATTCCAGGAATCCCGCTTCATTTTCTTGAAGCACCGCGTAGGCTCGGTCAAAAGCCTCCTGGGTCAATCTTTTGGTTTCCTGGTCGATCAGTTCGGCCGTCTGTTCACTATAGGGTTTTCCGGAAAAATAATCGCTCTGCCCCGAGGAATCGTAATAACTGATATTGCCGATCCGCTCGCTCATCCCGTAGTAAGCGACCATGGCCGTGGCCGCTTTGGTGGCTTTTTCCAGGTCGCTGATCGCCCCGGTCGAAAGCACCCCGAAATAAAGCATCTCTGCGGCGCGGCCTCCCATGGCTGCCGCCATTTCATCCATAAATTGTTCGCGGGTGGTCGTATGCCGTTCATCGGGCAGGTACCACGCGGCCCCCAGAGTCCGTCCGCGCGGAATGATAGTTACTTTGAGCAGCGGATGGGCATGCTCCAATATCCAACTGACCGTGGCATGTCCGGCTTCATGGTAAGCCGTCATCCGTTTTTCTTCCGGTGTAATGACCATGCTCCGGCGCTCCAAGCCGCCCACAATGCGGTCGATGGCATCCAGAAAATCTTGCCGTTCAACCTGTTTTTTATTGTTGCGGGCTGCAATCAAAGCCGCCTCGTTGCATACGTTCGCAATATCTGCTCCGGAAAATCCCGGAGTCTGCTTGGCCAAAAATTCGGTATCCAGACTCGGATCGAGTTTCAGTTTCTTGAGGTGCACCTGGAAAATGGCCGCCCGTTCGCCCAACTCCGGCAGATCGACTTGAATCTGGCGGTCGAACCGACCGGCCCGCAAGAGCGCTTTGTCCAGGATATCCACCCGATTGGTCGCCGCCAGTACGATGACCCCGGCGTTGGTGCCGAAACCGTCCATTTCCGTCAGTAACTGATTGAGCGTATTTTCTCGTTCGTCGTTGGAGGTGAACCCGGCATTTTTGCTGCGGGCGCGACCGATGGCGTCGATCTCGTCGATAAAGACGATGCAGGGAGCTTTTTCCTTGGCCTGCCGGAATAAATCGCGCACCCGCGAAGCCCCTACCCCGACAAACATTTCCACAAAATCCGAACCGCTGATCGAGAAGAAAGGTACATCCGCTTCTCCGGCAACGGCTTTGGCCAACAGGGTTTTTCCCGTTCCCGGAGGGCCTACCAAAAGGGCGCCTTTGGGAATCTTACCGCCCAGATCGCTGTACTTTTTCGAATTCTTCAGAAAATCTACGATTTCCATGATCTCCACCTTCGCCTCTTCCAAGCCCGCCACATCTTTGAAGGTGACTTTGACTTTGGAATCTTTATCGTACATCTGGGCTTTGGCCTTGCCCACGCTGAACACGCCGCCGCTCCCGCCGCCGCCGCCGGCTCCGCGGTTCATGCTTCGCATCCAGAAAATCCACAAACCTATGATCAACAAAAAGGGCAGGAAGGAAAGCACCACATCGGTCCAAGGGCTTTTGCGTTCTTCCTCGGAAAAGAGTTCACTAATCTGTTCGGGCTGCAATTCCTCTTTGATCACATCCAGGGTCAACCGACCGACATTGAAGGTAAACTGCGGCCCGTCCATCGGCAGGTTCCGGTAATTGGAATTCTTCAATAGGGCCGCCACCCGGCTTTTGGTCAGGTACACCTCCGCCCGGCGTTCGTTGACCACCACTATTTTTTCGACGTCTCCCCGGTCGATGTATTCGTTCTTTACCTCGTTCCAGGTGATCTCCCTGGGCGTGGAGGTAGCGCTCATGGCCCACCAACCGATAATCAGCACCCCGATCAGGATATAGGCCATCGTAATGGGCTTCATCCCGATCGGGCGTTTGGGTTGCGGGCGTTTATTGATATTGTTTGCCATACACTTTCTCTTCGCTCAATGATTTATTGTTCAAATTGATAACGGGTCAGATCCGCATCGGCCCACAAATCCTCCAAGGCGTAAAAATCCCGTTTTTCAGTCTGGAAAATATGCACCATAATTTCTCCGTAGTCCATGACCACCCATTCGCCGACTTGCTTGCCTTCGACGCGGATTACCCGGCGCCGGAGCTCTTTTTCCACCGCCTCTTCCACTCCGTCAGCAATGGCGTCCACCTGGACCGGAGAATCGGCATGGGTAATAACGAAATGTTCGGCAATGGCCCCGTCCAACTGCGAGAGATCCAAACTGATGATATGCCGGCCTTTTTTATCGTCGATGGCCTCGACTATGGTTTCCAGTAAATTAGCCATTAAAATCGATGCTGTTTGCTTTTAAGGGAACAAAAATACGACAATTTTCCCGTACTCATAATACACGCCGGCCCAGGGAAACTCTCCGGTTCCGGCCAAGCGCTGTCCGGAAGGTCTGCAAAATGTATTCCATTATAGATTTAGAATTGCTGGTTGCGGAAATAAGAGGGATCCACCGAAAGCACTTCGCTTCGATCGCGCCAGATTCCCTGTTCGGTATACCGCCGTTTATTGGCTTCCATGACCTCCGTAATGCGGAATTCGGGATAAGGTATCGACTCGCTCTCGGTGCGTCGGGAAGGACGCATGATTCGGTCGCAGACCTCGTACTGACTCCTGGGGCGCAAATCGGCGTGCCACTCGAACCGGGGAAAATATTGCGGTTGGGAATCGGGAATCTTATCCATCGGATACATCGCGTAATCCGGCATTTCATACCAATGGATAAACCGGACCTTCATGCTGTCGAAGTGGATGGCCATATCCTGGCTGCGGACCGTAAAAAACCCACCTACTTCTTCGGGTTTGCCCTCCTCCTGCGGGTAATAGTAATTTTCAGCGTTGCCGAATACATCCAGCCGATCGATTTCATTATCCTTGAAATAGGCCTCCATCTTATTCCCGATCACCTGATTGTACAGGGAATCCAGCACCCACTGGACCATCAGCGGTTCCCCGATGAAATCCGCCCGGTAAAGCTCCTGATTGCGGGAATAGAAATCCATGATATCGGCTGTGATCTGGCTCTCTTCGTTCCACAGAATCGGTCCGATGTACATGTGCGCCGTCGAATCGAGGGAGAAGGCGACCAACGAATCGCAAATGGCCTGTACATCGTGCCGGAAGATCTTCACATCGTAATAGGCCCGGATGATGTGTTGCAGCGAATCCTGGGGCAACGAATCGACCAGCACCAGCGTATCCAGCGGAGGCAGCGAATCCAACTGTATCGTATCGGCAGGTAAACTGTCCGGCAGGATCAGCCCTTGCTCGATGGCGTATTCTCGGATTTTTTCGGTCCGGGCTTCCAACCGTTGCTGCCGCCGTAATTTTCGTTTCTCTTTCCGGGTCACGGGAACGGAGGATTCTTCCAACTCCCCGGTGTGGCCCGAGACGGCCTCCCCGTCGGCTTCCGCTCCCTGCTCGGGAGGCGGATCGGTAAATAGCGGATAC
>JAJQAW010000279.1:0-3698 GCA_021203585.1 Rikenellaceae bacterium | reverse complement strand
AACAGAGAATCCGGCAGGGCCAGCTGCATGCATTCGAGCCTGAAATTTCCCCGTATCCCCAATTGTCGACGGGTCGAATCGGCCGACTCTCCGTACAAATGGTCCCAGGTCCCCGCCGAATCGAGCTGCCAAACTTCCTGACGAAAGAGAATCAGGCTGTCCAACAAACCCTGGCTGAGCGAATCCAGTTCACTGCGCCGAGGCATGCGCAAACGGGCCGCCACCTGCGGAGTGAAATCGACGGTACTCTCGACGGTATGCAAAAATATGGAATCTCCGCGCATGTATACCGAATCGGGGTTCTCCCCCTCCTCGTAGGCGATAACCGAAGGATTTTCGGTTATAATGCCCTGGTTCTCCTCCAACCAATAGATTCCGAAATCCCCGAACAGGTAGGCCATCTGGGTGTGGTCGTGGATTTGAATATCCTGAAACATATAGGCCAGCCCGGCCGAGGGCATGTAGTTGATGCTGTCCGCAAATACCTCCTGATCGGCGGTGAGGATGTAGGAGTTTTTGGTAAAGGTATACCGGTCGTTCAACCGATCGTAGCTTCCCAGATCGGCCGACAGAAAGTCCCCGTCTTTGTTCCAGATTTGGGCCGGAGCATAGAAGGTGGTAATTTCCGAATCGAAATTGTATCCCATCGAATAGGTCCGGATGATGTATTCCTCATTGCGCATGACCACTTCCCGCACAAAGAAGATATCCCGCTCGTCGGCGTGATAAATGCCCTCCCCGGATTCCATCTGGTTGTCCTGCTGGGTGATGGTCCCGCCGGTGGTGTATCTTCCGATTTTGGTCAAGGTATTAAATTCCATGTCGTAGGAGTACATAGTCATATCGCCGTCAATCGTCTTGATGATCGGAGCATAGACACGGGCGATGTTGGTGATGCCGTTAAAATCGGCCCGATCGCTGTAGATGTAGGTGGAATCCCGGTTGATGATGACACGATCGAAACACTCGATGTAATCCGGGCTGTAGCGAACCGCGCTGTCGCAGGTCAGAATGGCCCCGTTGTGGTGAAACATGACGTTGCCGACCAGGGCCAGGGCGGTGGAATCTCCCACCTGAATGGAATGGCTGTCGTCGGCCTGAAACTGCACGATGGCCCGCGATTGACCATACCCGGAAAAACCGAGCATGACCCATACCGCTCCCACAAACAGAGCTGTTGCTATCCGATTCACCGCTTTCCGCCGCTTTTTTGTTATTTTATCCAATCGTACTCAAATTCGCATCCGGTAAATTTCGGATCGATTCGCACATACATGGCCTGTATCTTCTTTTTTAACCAATCCTGGTACTCCTTTTCCTGCTTGGCATCCAAGGCCATGTCTTCGATCAGACTGTAATCGTCCCGGATATTGGCCCGGTGCGGCTCCACGATCTCCTTGAGCATGATGATTTTCACCTGCTGGTTGCCTTTCAGATCCTGGGTGATGTAGGAAGTGGAAACTTCGCCGGGCTTCAGGACCCGTACATAGGGATCGTCGCCGAACAACTCTTCCCGCACAAAACGGTTCGAGGTTTCCCGGGCGCCGGCCTGACCGAAAGAGGCTACTTCCAGGTATTCCCGGTTGGTTACTTCGCCTCCGTTGTATTTGGAATAATTATCCTGCGAGTATTCCAAGGCCGCCTCTTCGAAGGTCAATTCTCCCTGTCGGATCAGCTGGCCCACACTATCCAAACGGTGTGCCGTTTCGATCATTTCTTCATCCGTGAAAGAGGGCCTGATTAGAATGTGCCTTACGCGGTAATTGTCGCCCTTCTTCTCCAGCACCTCGATGATGTGGAATCCGAACTCGGTTTCGACCACCGGTGAGATTTGTCCGATTTTAAGCTTTTCCAAAGCTTCGGCAAAGGGACGTACAAATCCCTCTTTGGGCATAAACTCCATCTTGCCGCCTCGCGGTCGGGAACCCGGATCATCGGAATACAAACGGGCCAACACCTCGAAATTTTCCCCTTCGATGATGCGCTGACGGAATTCCAGGAGCCGTTCCCGGGCCCGCAGCTTGGCGTCTTCGATCGAGGGCGGATACATCACAATCTGCGAATATACATACTGTTCGGGCACCATCGGAAGACTGTCTCGGGAAATGCGGCGGTAAAAGCGGTCCACTTCGGTCGGAATGACCGTAACCTTGCTGCGGATGGTGCCTTCCATGGATTGAGCCAGCATCATATCCATGTACCGCTCGCGCAGATCGTCGCGGATTTGATAAACCGGCTTCCGGTACACCGCTTCCAGGGCCAGCATCGAGCCGTATTGATCCATCAATTCTTCCACCCGGCTCTCGATGAGCGTCTCCACGTAACCGGTGTTTACTTCCAGCGAATCGATACGGGCCTGATTGGCCAGTATTTTCTGCATCAAAAGCATTTCCAAGGCCTCGCACTGCGGATCGCGGTTGGAGGTAAAGCCCTGTTGGCGCTGCTGCATTTCCAATTGTTGCCGGGCATCCACCACATCGGACCAAAGGATCATCGAATTGCCGACCACAGCCACGATTTCCTCTCCGATCATCGTACGTTCCTGCGCGCCGGCCCGGTACCCCCCCAAGAAAGTTGTCGCCCAAACCAGCCCCATCATTAGTAATATCCGCTTCATTCTTCTATAGCTTGTTCGTTTAAGTTTTGCAGTGTATCGATCCATAGAATCACTTCGTTTTGCTGCAGGGCCCGGCGCAGCAGCTCTTCCTCCATCCGGCGCAGTAAGTCCTGCCGCCGCTGATTCAGAATCAACGTACGAATGGTTTCCGCAGCCCGCTCGAGCGGAGTCGGCGAACCGGCCTTCAGTATCCCGGTGAGTACTACAAAATAACGTACATCCCCCTGGGTCACTTCAAAAAGCGGCGAAGCTCCCAACAACCGCGCCTGTTCCTGTTCGCTCAGCCGCGGAAGTTGTGCGGTGATCTCGCTCAGCTCCGTCCATTCGGCGTATTCCTGGTAATAAAAATTATTTTTGACCGCCATGTCGATCAAATCCTGCAACCGCTCGCGGGTGCCGGTAGCTCCCATAATGCGCATCTGTCCCTCCTGACGGGTACCGGTCGGAAAACGAACCACCACGGCTTTTACCAACGGAACGGTCAATCGGAAGGCTTCGAAATGAGCATCGTAATACTGCGAGATTTCGGAAGCAGTGATCATCGTATCCAAATGGCGGTCGATGTAATTTTTTTCAAATTCGTAAATCAACAGCGAATTGCGGTAGTTTTCGACCATCCGCTCGATCCGCTGTTCTTCCTCCGGTGAGGAGATTTCCGCGTGGAGAATTTTCAACTGCTGTTTGACCCATTGATCGACATAGGAATTCAACAATTTCAGACTGTCCTGCGGAGAGAGATCTCCGTTAAAAAGGTTTTGCACATCTTCCTGGTAAAGAGTGGTTTCTCCTACCGTAGCAAGGACCTCGCCTTTGACAAAGGAGTTGAACGAGAAATCCCGGCAGGAGCCGAAAAGCAGCGCCGCCGCTGCCAGCAGTAAACCGTATGTGGATGAACGAATCAAATCAGTTGTCATTTAGGGACAAATATAGGAATTTTTACATGGTTTCTCCTTTTTCTGTTTTCGGCATCAAAGGAGTAACGCAGCTTCCGGCGGCTTATTATCCGGTAACGGAGCTATCTTGTCCATTTACACGGAGCTCTTCCCGGCTGAACCTGCGGATGACCCGCAAGCCCTGGAAA
>JAJQAW010000015.1 GCA_021203585.1 Rikenellaceae bacterium | reverse complement strand
AGCCTGAATTACCTGTACCGGGTGAATTGCGGAGGGGATACTTTTATCGATCAGAATCATTCCGTCTGGATGGCCGATCGCCACCGCTCGGACAGCTCCGGATGGGGTTCCCGCTCCTGGGCGGACGATTTTCCGGGCATCCCTCCCTATTTCGGGAGTCAACGGCGTACGTTCGATCCGGTCAAAAACGCCGAATGGTATCTTTTTCAAACCTTCCGATACGGCACCGATAAACTGCGTTACGAATTTCCGGTTCCGGACGGAGAATATACCGTGGAACTCTATTTCATGGAGCCGTGGTACGGCCGGGATATCCATATGAATTGCAAAGGATGGCGTATGTTCGACGTAGCTGTGAACGATCAAACCGTTATCCGCGATCTGGATATCTGGTCCTTCCGGGGGGCCAATACCGCCATTCGACAGCGGGTCAAAGTACAGGTAACGGGAGGCTTGCTGACAGTTCATTTCCCGCATGTGTCCGCCGGCCAAGCCGTCGTATCGGCCATCGCCATCGCCACGGAAAACCGGGCCATTCTCCCCTCCGAACCCTCCCCCGGTTTGGTCACGCTGCGAAGTTCGGAATGGGACCACCGATTCTGGATGAGTACGGGGGATCAACAATTTCTGGATCACGGCACCACGTTGGCCCATCTTCCCCCGGAATTACACGGGGCGGAATGGCTGAAGGGACACCGTTCCGATAATTTTCGATTGGTCTGTGAAGTCAACCAACCGGCCTGGATTTACCTGATGGTCAAACGGTCCGCTCCGAAATTGCGGCTGCTGAACCGTTACGAAAAACTGGAGGATTTCGTCCAAAACGGAGAGGGTCAATTCTTCGATGTCTATCGAAAAACCGCTCAAAAAGGAGAGAAACTGACCGTCAACTATTACGATGCTCAATTTCTGGGCGGTGCCGCTTTCACCCATATACCGGACATGGGCGAAGAGCCCTCCACTCGGCCCGTTCTGAAATTCGAAGCGGAGGATTTGCCGGTTACCGGTGCCGTGGAGCGCGGCCATTTCCGCAACAGCGATTTTGTCAAGCTCAATGAAGCGGGCGGCACCATCGAATTCGAAGTGAATCCGGGTCTGGCGGCTACCTACCTCCTTCGCTTCCGTTATATGAACTACAGCGAAGAATCGATCCCGATGCAATTGGAGTTGATCAACGCCTTAAACGGCGTTCAAATGCTGAAAGAAACGATCTGGTTCGAGCCGGCCGATGAAAAATGGCGCATCATGAGCACCACCACGGGTTCTCAAATCAATGCCGGAACCTATAAAATCCGCATGACGGTTCTCGATCAAACAGGGATTGAATTCGACAGTTTCGAATTCGAATAACCGACGGCAATAATTTCTCCTACAGGGGGTCTCTCAGGAACGAGGCCCCCTGTTTTTGGGGTAATTGCCAGTAAGAACGGTAGTCGCTCATCCCGTGTGTCGAAGGGATATATACGTGTGAAAACCGGTCCGCAAAAGGGCCCTTTCGAATTCCACGTACCCTCCGGCGCTTCTTCCCTGCCCTTTCGCGTACAGAAAAAAAGGCCGTAAGGAAAACTTTTCCCGAAAGCGATTGATTTACAGAAAAATTCCGTTACCTTTGCACCGCTTTAGCGGTGTTCAAACCGCAAAAAGCTCTATACATAATGTCTCACACATTAACGAGGAAACAATTTTAAAACATGAGTGAAGAACAAAAAGAGGTACAGGAAGCGGCTGTAGAGACGCAACCGGCACAGGAAGTAAAAAAAGCGCCGGTTAAAAACGCATCCATACCGGTCGATTCGTTTGACTGGAACGCCTTCGAAAACGACCTGGATGTATACCAGGGCAGCAAAGAAGCCATCACCGGAGAGTATGACAAAACCCTGTCGAACGTACAGGTGGGTGAAGTGGTGGAAGGAACCGTCATCGCCCTGAACAAACGCGAAGTAGTCGTCAATATCGGCTATAAATCGGACGGTATTATCGCCATTACCGAATTCCGCTACAATCCGGAATTGGCCGTAGGCGAGAAAGTGGAAGTGTACGTGGAAAGCGCCGAAGACAAAAAAGGCCAACTGCTGCTTTCACACAAAAAAGCCCGTCAGCTCCGTTCCTGGGATCGCGTCAACGAAGCGCTGGATAAAGATGAAATTATCAAAGGTTACATCAAATGCCGCACCAAAGGCGGTATGATCGTCGATGTTTTCGGCATCGAGGCCTTCCTGCCGGGTTCACAGATCGATATGAAACCGATCCGCGACTACGATATATACGTGGGCAAAACCATGGAATTCAAAGTGGTTAAAATCAACCAGGAATTCCGCAACGTGGTCGTTTCGCACAAAGCCCTGATCGAGGCCGAATTGGAACAACAAAAAGCCGACATCATTTCCAAGCTGGAGAAAGGACAAATCCTGGAAGGAACCGTTAAAAATATCACCTCTTACGGCGTATTCATCAACCTGGGCGGCGTAGACGGATTGATCCACATTACCGACCTGAGCTGGGGCCGGGTGAACCATCCGGAAGAGATTCTGGCGCTGGATCAGAAATTGAACGTGGTTATCCTGGATTTCGACGACCAGAAAAAACGCATAGCCCTGGGTCTGAAACAACTTACTCCGCACCCGTGGAACGCCCTGAGCGAAGAGCTCAAAGTGGGTGACAAGGTAAAAGGGAAAGTGGTGGTGATGGCGGATTACGGCGCTTTTGTAGAAATCGCGCCGGGAGTGGAAGGCCTGATTCACGTATCGGAAATGTCCTGGTCGCAACACCTGCGTTCGGCTCAGGATTTCCTGAAAGTAGGCGACGATATCGAAGCGGTAATCCTGACCCTGGATCGCGACGAGCGTAAAATGTCCTTGGGCATCAAACAACTTACGCCCGATCCGTGGGTCGGCATCGAAACCCGTTATCCGGTGGGATCGAAACACTCGGCTAAAGTACGCAACTTCACCAACTTCGGTGTATTCGTAGAAATCGAAGAAGGTGTCGACGGGTTGATTCATATCTCCGATTTGAGCTGGACCAAAAAAGTAAAACATCCGTCGGAATTTACCCACATCGGAGCCGATATCGAGGTGATCGTACTGGAAATCGATACTGAAAACCGCCGGCTGAGCTTGGGACACAAACAACTCGAAGAAAATCCGTGGAACGCATTCGAAAACACCTATACGGTGGGTTCCGTGCATGACGGAGAAATCATCGAATTGACCAACAAGGGCGCCGTAGTGGCTCTTCCGGAAGGCGTAGAAGGTTTCGTCCCGACCAAACAGCTGGTCAAAGAAGACGGTACTTCCGGTAAAGTCGGCGAAAAGCTCGCGTTCAAAGTGTTGGAATTCTCGAAAGGAACCAAACGCATCCTGCTTTCTCATACTCGCATCCACGACGACAGTCGCCGCGAAAGGGAACGAGAAGAACGTGCCGGAAAAGCGAAAGAGCAGAGCTCGACGCAAAGCGCCATGAAAAAAGTCAACGCTTCTGTGGAGAAAACCACGCTCGGCGACCTGGCCGGCTTGGCCGAACTGAAGGCCCAGATGGAAGACAATGCTAAATCGGAATAATCCGTGACCTTTTCGGTGACCATACTGGGCAGCGGCTCCGCCGCGCCCGCTGCGAACCGGCATCATACTGCTCATGCACTCAATGTGCATGAGCAGTTTTATTTGATCGACTGCGGAGAAGGCACCCAGGAGCGGATGCGCCGATACGGGATCAGTCCGATGAAGCTCAAGGCCATATTTATCAGCCACCTGCACGGAGACCATATTTTCGGGCTGCCGGGAATACTTTCTACGCTCAATCACCTGGGGAGGAAAACTCCTTTACCTATTTTCGGTCCTCCACCGATCGAGGAATACCTGGATTTTCATCACCGGCATTTCACGCAGTATATGGGCTATGAAATACTATGCCAGCAGGTAAATGCCCGTGAGAACACGCTGATCTATCAAAACAACGTACTGGAAGTGACCACCCTACCGCTCCGCCACCGGATCCCATCGTGCGGTTACCTGTTCCGAGAAAAAACGCCGGGATGGAATGTGGACAAGCAGGCGATCGAGAAATACGGCCTTTCTCGGGCACAAATCGTGGCGCTCAAGCGTGGAGAATCCGTCAGGCTGACGGACGGAACCTTGCTGGAGTCTCCTCAGGTCACCTATATTCCATATCAGGGCCGTTCGTATGCCTATTGCAGCGACACGCTCTATTCCGGTAAGGTGGTCCGACTGGTTCACGGTGTGGATTTACTCTACCACGAAGCCACTTTTCTCGACAAAGACAAACAGTTGGCCAAAGAAACCGGCCATACGACCGCTCGACAAGCGGCCAGAGCGGCTTTGCTCTCCGAATCCCACAGGCTGATGATCGGACATTTCTCCTCCCGGTATAAAGACGAAAATCTATTTCTGGAGGAAGCCTGTTCGATCTTCCCTCGAACGATCCTGGCCCGCGAAGGGGAAATGGTTTCCATTCCCTGAAAATGAATAAGCAGGATCGGTCCAATGCGCGT
Organism: Rikenellaceae bacterium; assembly: GCA_021203585.1. Taxonomy (GTDB): domain Bacteria; phylum Bacteroidota; class Bacteroidia; order Bacteroidales; family Rikenellaceae; genus JAJQAW01. The sequence goes on along the minus strand of JAJQAW010000015.1, from coordinate 3,479 downwards.
GAACTTCCGGTACTTCCACTCCGGCCGGATGGCTGGACAGGGCCGGCAGCATCCAGAGCGAACCGGTTTGTCCGTGTTTTTTTCACCCCATTCCGAACCGCAATAGTTCCCGGGCCGATTTCGAATTCAGCGGCACCGAAACTTATGTTATATTTGTCCGAAAGTTAATATACCGATGAAGATCAAATCGAGCGGAGCGGCTCTTTCCGGTATCGTCCGTATCGGAGAAAACCTCCGCCAACGGGAACGGCAGACCGGACAGAAAATTTTACCTCTGCACCGTGGGATAAATATGGTGTGCCGAATCGACCTCAACCGACTGATCGGGGAGATCGATTTCAATACGGAAACCATCCAGAACTATCCGCCCAGCCGCGGAAGCCGGAAGCTTCGCCAGGCGGTCAATACCCACTTTTTCCAGGGAAAAACCCATCCGGAAAATACCCTGATCACCGCCGGAGGAATGAACGGACTGGATCTGATCCTGCAATCCCTGGACATCCGACAGCTTTTTCTACCCGCATTTTATTGGGGAAGTTACCTGCATATACTGACTATCCGCCGACAGGAAAAAGCCTTTTACCAGACACCGCGCCAGTTAGTGCAGTGGATTCCTCGATTAAGGGAAAGCGCTGTGTTGATTTGCGATCCCGGAAATCCGCTGGGGGAAAAACAGAACGATTCGGAACTATACGAGCTCATTCGAAAACTGAACGATAACGGCATTTCGGTCCTGGTGGACTCCCCATACCGCCGGTTGTTTACCGACGATCGGGATGAATTTTACGCCCGGCTGGCAGGACTTCCGAATATCGTTGTCTGTCAAAGCTTCAGTAAATCCCTGGGACTGAGCGGGCAACGCATCGGGTTTATCCATACCGCGAACCCGGCTCTTTACCAGGAGCTGCACATCCGTCTGATGTACTGCACCAACGGAATCAACGGATTTGCCCAGGAAGCGGTATGGCGTTTGCTGGATACCCCCTCCGGACAATCCATCGTGCGGGAATTTAAGCGCCATACGCTGACGGATATCGGGCGGAATCTGGAATTTTTGAAAGCCAAAGGTTTACTGGCCACAAACTTCTATACCCAGGCACCGGCGGAAGGGCTCTTCGCGGTAATCCGCTGCGGGGATAAGCAATTACTCGAACACCGCATCGGCAGTGTGCCTTTATCCTTTTTTACCCAGGATAAAGAGGCGGCCGAAGGGTATTCCCGTATTTGCGTGTCCTATCCGCATCGGGAGTTTGTGGAATATTTTTTGCCGGAAAGCCGAAATCGGAAGATGTTCCGGCAGAGGAAAAGCAGACATAAAAATGATAAACTGGATAAACGATCAACCAACCTATGCAAAATAAACATACCATAGCCGCCATTGCTACGGGTGAAGGCGGAGCTATCGCCGTAATCCGGGTCAGCGGACCGGAAGCCGTTTCGATCTGCGACGGCTTATTTCTGGGCGTCAACGGACGGGAACTGCATGATCAGCCGGGATATACCCTACTTTACGGAACCATCGAACCGACCGAAGGGGAGATTGTGGACGATGTGCTGGTTTCGGTATTCCGGGCTCCCCACTCTTTTACCGGCGAGGATATGGTGGAGATCAGTTGTCACGGTTCGCGGTACATCCAACAGGAAATTTTAAGATTGCTGGTAGAGCGGGGAGCCGCAGCGGCCCAACCCGGTGAATTCACGCTCCGGGCCTTTCTGAATGGAAAAATGGACCTGGCCCAGGCCGAAGCGGTAGCGGACCTGATCGCCTCGGATAACCGCGGAGCTCACGATCTGGCCATTCGCCAGATACGCGGCGGATATTCCGAAGAATTCCGCCGCCTGCGGGCTGAATTGATCGATCTGGCCGCCCTGCTGGAATTGGAATTGGACTTCGGCGAAGAGGATGTCCGCTTTGCCGACCGGTCGCAGATTCAGGCATTGATGGAACGGCTGTCCGTGCGCATCGGTAAACTGAAGGATTCCTATGCCTGGGGCAACGTGATCAAAAACGGAATTCCGGTGGCCATCGTAGGCAGTCCGAACGTCGGTAAATCTACCCTGCTCAATGCCCTTCTGCAAGAAGACAAGGCCCTGGTATCCGATATTCCCGGTACGACCCGCGATGTGATCGAGGATGTCATTACGATTCACGGTGTACAGTTCCGCTTTATCGATACGGCCGGTATCCGCTATACGGACGATACGCTCGAGGCCATGGGCATCGAGCGTACCCGTAAACGGACGACCACCGCTTCCGTGATTTTGTTCGTTGCCGAAGCCACCGAAACGGCACAGGATATCGAATCCAAGTTAAAAAGCATTGATTGGCAACCCCGGCAGCATACCCTGGTAATCTTGAATAAATCCGAAATCGATCCACCCGTCGCGCAACGGCTGCAACGGGAGCTGCAGCAAATGCTGGATATTCCGATCTTCCCGGTTTCCGCCAAAACCGGTCAAGGGCTGGAAGCACTGACCGGATATCTGTATACGCTGGCGGGAACCGCCCCGGATCACGCAGAGGTGGTGGTTACCAATGCCCGTCATTACGAGGCCCTGAGTGAAGCGTACCGAGCCATCGAACAGGCTAAAAGCGCACTGGAAAAGCAGTTATCGAGCGACTTATTGGCCGAGGATCTGCGCCACGTCATACACCAAGTCGGTACGATTACCGGAGACGCTCCCACCACGGAAGACGTATTGGGAGCCATTTTCAACCGTTTTTGCATCGGGAAATAAAGTGGTCCCGGCAGGAGTTGCTCTTCTATAACCCCGATAACCCGCGGCGGAAAGTCTTGCCGTCCGGCATTATTATTGAGCGGACAGTCCGTGTTTTTCCCCGGGTAAGGCTCCGCTGTCCGCCCCATTCCGGCAACCGGAGGGCGGCTGTTTGGGAATTCCGGCCAAGGAATCTAAAACTAAAAGAGGTATGAACAGAGTAATACGATTATGAGCGGTATGGGCCCTGACAGTTATATGTGCGTCGCAGGGGATCGCACAAACGGCGACCGTAAAAAAAATTGCGGAAAAAGCGGTCTCCCATTTTCAAATCTTCGAGCTGACCGGAAGCTGGTCCTACGAAGGAATCGATGTAAAATTTCAATCGGAGAACCTGCTCACCCGAGCGGGAGGAATTGCTATGGCCAATCGGATCGGGAAATCGATCGATCAACAACTGCAAAAACTGGGATTCGTGGAGGGTTCGACCGTTTTTTTGTTCGAACCGGACGGAACTTTCTCCCAGACCACCGGTCAGAATACCTTGCAGGGAAGCTATGAATGGGATAGCAACGGATCGGCATTGACCTTAAAATACCTGAATCATATCCCGTTAAAGGCCACGGTATCCGCTTCAGGCAACCACCTCTCCCTGCTTTTCGAGGCGAGCAATTTCCTTTCCTTCATCACCTTTTTAGGCACGCATTCGAGAATCTCTGCCGCCGATACCCTGGCCACACTGTTCAAAAGCTTCGAGGGGA
>JAJQAW010000328.1:3383-7995 GCA_021203585.1 Rikenellaceae bacterium | reverse complement strand
TTGTTAAGGTTGAACCAGTCGTTTTCTTCCGACGGGGTATAGACGATGGTATTGGGGTCGATCTTCCATTCGGTATTGGATTCGATCTCGAAGAAATAATCGTCGAGGCTGAACCGTTCGGCACGGGTATCCGGGGTGGCTTCGTGCGCCTCGCGCGCCAGTTTGAATTCGGCCGGGTCGACCCGCAGCCAGTATTCTCCGTCTACGATTACGTTTTTCATATCACCTTCGTTCCACTCTTTGATACTGGTTTCAATGTTGACTGTCGTGGAATTATACGCCTCTTCTTCCGAACCGGAACCGTTGGTCAGAATTTTTTCCACCCGCAGCTCGTAATGGTGGTTGCGCAGCAGGTCGTGGTAGGTCCGGACGCCGTTTTCGTCCGCGTGGAAAAAATCGACCCGGTAATAGCGCGTTTCTCCCTTGTAATACCCGCCGAGTATGAGGCACGGCATCTCGGGAAACGCCCCTTCTCCCGGATTGGGCGTCTCGTTGATGTAGATTTTGGATTTAATATGCTTAACGGAGTCGATATCGCCGCCGGAATAGGTGATAGGAGTAACCGACAGCCCCGAACGGGTATCCGTGGCTTCGGTAACTACCTCCTGTGAAGCGTTGTAGTGTTCGGGAATCAGGGCCACCCGGTTTTGCCAGTGGTAAACGGAGACTGTTTGCAGGAGGAACTCGTTCCGGACTTCATCGTTCCACAGCACGACGTCCACTTTGGCCATCGCACGCAGTACCGGAATCTCGCCCAGCGTAGCCCCGTCGGTAATCACGGCGTTATTCATCTGTCCCCCAGAACGGGAAGAGGGCGGAACCCGTCACATCGAATTTCCCGGTCTGTTCCACCCGAAGGCGGTTGCCGACCTCGCTCCGGGACATATCCCGGGTCAGCCCGGCGGCCGTGACCGCGGCCCCGCTGTTGGCCAGCACCATCAGGTCGAATGTCCCGGCGATCACATCGACCGTAAAACTTTTTTTGGTCGGGTCGCCCGGATCGGTCTGGATCGCCCTCGTGGCCGGGTAAGCCCCGACCAACGGCCCGCCGGAGGGGCGAAACAGCAGGACATGCGCCTCACTGACAGTTCCTTCGTCGGCGGGCATAGCCCGGCTGCCGGAGGCGGTTTGCCGGCCGCCCGGCACTTCGATGGTCAGCGTGATCCGTACATCGCCCTGGGCCGGGTGTGACGGCACATCGAGCTCGTCACGGACACAGGAATGACACATCTGCGCGGTAACTACTCCGACCAGCAGCATGCCCGCTGCGGACCGCAAGGCGACTTTTATCCGTATGAAATACGCTTTTCTCATGACTAATCATTTTCCGGTTTGTAGTAATCGATCTTCATGCACCGGATATTCCGGCCTGTGGCGTAAGGATAATCGGTGTAACTCATGGCTCGGCCGACCGGGTATTCCAGAACCGAAAGCTGGTTGTATTCATTGTAAGTCGTAAAGTGACTGGAGGTTACCAATACATTGTATCCCACTTCCCGGTAAGTACCGTCTGTGTGGTCGACATAACCCGCTGCCGGATAGAAATCACCGGCGGGTGTTATAATCCCGAAATTACCCGGTATGGCGTCGGTATTACCGTCCGGTAAAAAGCTCCCGCCCGTACCCAAACCTCCCCATATTTGGGGGCGCCAGGGAGCTTTGGTATAGCTATTCGGTACGATCCATCCTTCGGGACAGGGATCATAGGAATTTTTAGCCACAATGTATGTATTCTGTTCTTTAGGATTGCTATTATCGTTATGGTAGAACATCCATCTCGCACTCTGTTCGTTGAAACTATACCAGTCATACGGCTTGGCCGACCCGGAAATAAATGTGGTCGGATTTTCAATGGTGCGCACCAGGGTTTGTTCGTCATTTCCGGGTGAAAACGGTTCTACTTTGAAGATGTCGTTACTCGGATATACCGGTTTGTGATTGCTCAATGCGGGGGCGGCCTGCTGACTGGCGGGGATGGTAGCCAGCGGAGGGAACGGGTCTTTGCGGCCTCCCTGGTAATAAAGCCCGACAGATTTCAGTCTATTTTGTTCCGTGTCGTTCCGATCGGCGGTGGCCCCGAGGTTGCGGTCCATCAGATACATCGGGTCTCCATTGTTGTAAGTATAGATATTGGCTCCGGGTGCATCGGGATCGAACGCGGTCACCCAGATGTGCCAGCTCCAGATAATTACGCCGTTTTGCCGCAGGGCTACCACGGCGTTTGCCTTCGCCGCGGCCACCGTTGGTTTTGACCGTCATTTCGGTTCGGTACGGATCGAATGTATGGGCGGGGATAAACAGGACATTATCGATCAACCCGTCGACATCTTCCCATAAGAGTTCACACGTAAAATTGCCCGTAGTGGGAAGTTCCGGCAACGGCATCTTATCCAGAACAGTCATTCCTTCCCACCGGGCGTCCTACGGATTACGTACGGGAACCTGCACGGAGGTGCCGGGAGGAGTGATGTAGCAGTTGGGCAAAATGTAAAAGGTTTTCAGGATGATGGTCGTATCGGGCAGTTCGCTTTCGGGAAATGTAATCGAGATGGTCTCATACTGCAATTTTCTTTCGGGTGTGGGATTTTTCGCGGTTACACTCCATTCGTAAAATTCGAAGTAGCCTTCTTTCCCTTTTTCGTAATTGGTATGAAAACCTTCTGTAAAATTGCCGTAATTACCGGTGTAGAAAGTAAACAGACCGTGATGGTTGTTGCTCAACTCCGCGATGAACGGGGCGCTGGCCTCGAAGCACAACGATTGGTCCCAATTCAATAACCCCATCAGGTAACCTTCCGGTTGGTATCGATAAAGGTGGAAAAATTCCAAATGATGGGCGATTACGAGTTCTTTCGTTATCTGTCTTCCGTGGTAATCGAGGGTAAAGGTATACCGGGTACGATAAGGCTGGATCATTCCCGCATCAAAATCGTAATCATCGGCCATCGTCAGCTCGGATAGCTTGAGGTGGTATTCGTGGAGGCCATCGCCGGATACGGTCCCTGCCGGGATGTCTCTGCCGGTTTCATATTTTACCTGTACCGCGTTCGGGTAATTGTCGGTGGCGAATGTTACCGACAGATCGGCCATTTCAGGGGTCCATTTCACCCGTATGGTGCGTTCCTGTATTTTGTTCTCGACGGTATTGACCCAGAATACATCTCCGAGCGGGTTATCGTCCACATCAAAGAGGAGTATTTCCAGATTGCTCTCGTCGCTTTGCACTACCTCGACGGACATATCCATCCGTCCGGCCGTGAAATGAACGAATGCTTTGCGGGGCGGGCCCGGATTTGCATCGACCAGGAAACGGAATTTACCCCGGACCCCTTTCGCCCCGGAGCGATCCGCGTCGGGTATGGTGAGCCACGTGACGGGTTCACCGCCAGCATCCACGGTTTTGGTCCACCGCCAACCGTCTTCGCAGTTCGTCTCGATCTGGAATATATTGTGGGTATCGTCCTGGTCGTGTTTTTGTTTATCCAACTCGAACCGGTGCGGGTCCCAGGCCAGCCAGTTTTGGCCGGCGGACATGACGTTGGTCAGCGAGGCGTCCTGGTGGTAGAGAAGCTCGACGATCAGGTTCTGGGCTTTGGATTTGTAGGCCTCTTCCGCCGTAGCGTAACCCCGGCCGCCGACGCCCGTGATGACGGCGTTGTACCGGTAATTGCGCAGCAGCGGCAGGAGGCGGTCGGTGCCGCCGGAAACGTCCTTATCCAGGAATTCGGCTTTGTACCATCCGGCGGTTCCTTTATACGTTCCGTTAATCAGCAAACAGGGATTGCCGGTCAGCGCGCCCGCCGTTCCGGCCGGGGTCTCCGGTACATAGATCACGTTGGTGAAAAATCCGTCCGCGTCGCGTTCCCCGGCGTTGGCGGACGTATAGCTTTGCTCCTATCCGGCATCCGTCAGGCGGGTATTGCCGCTGATCCGCTGCACCATCGTCGGGTCGCTCCCGAAGGCCGAAGCGTCGGGGATCAACTGGCCCCGGTTCGACCAGTGGTAGAGGCTCACCCCGTTCAGGGTGAAATCCGCTTCGGGGACCGCCCCCCGGTCAATGGTCACATCGACTTTGGCCACCGCCCGGAGGAGCGTCACCCGGTCGTTGCCTTTGAGCGTCAGGTGCGGCGTTACGTTCACGCCGGTCTTTTCACCCCACATCGGAAGCGGGGTGAAGCCGGTCGATGCCGTATTCCATTTGCCCGCCACATCGAGCAGCAAATTGTTCCGGAACGTCGCTTTAGTGGCGTTCGGGGGAATGGTATAGGCGTCGATCACCGACTTGCAGTTGGCCAGTATCCACAGATCGCACGTTCCCGTTTGGAGGGTGACGTTGAAATTCTTGATATTTTCGTCCGAGGTCGACACGATGGTATGCCCGTCGGCCCGGTATTTATAATTGTCCCCTTCAAACACAAGGACGATAATATCGTTCACGGCGCTCTCCCCGGCCGGATTCAACGCCCGGGAGCCGTTGGCGGGCGGAATACCCGGTACCGCGACACTGATATTCACTTCAGCGGTTTCCCCTTCCGGGGGTACCGGTCCGTCGAATTCGTCCCGAACACAGCCGGATATAGCCCAGGTGATGAAAATGGCCAGCAAGGAAGAA
>JAJQAW010000328.1:0-3373 GCA_021203585.1 Rikenellaceae bacterium | reverse complement strand
GAAGAATATATAGATGTAAACTTTTTCATATTCGGGGCTTTTTTTAATTCATTGTTTCGGCCCATAGGTTACGATCGGCAGATTGCGGCTATGCTGTTTACAGTTCGACCGGATTGGGGCTGTAACTCCACCCGTTCACAGTAACGGTGAGGTTCATTTCGGCATCGAACGAAAAGATGATGTCGAAGAGATAGGTTTTGTCGAAATCGACCGTTTGTCCGGATTTGGAGTAAGCGCCACGGATGATTTTGACCAGATCGCCGGAGAAGATCTCCGCTCCGTCTGTCCGGTGGATGATCCGCAGGGTCGGGGAGCGGTCGGCGTTGCCCGGATGGCCGATGTTTTCGATGGCGTGATCGTCGGTCAGGGACAACGACCGGAACGAAACGCGCACGTTTCCCTGCTGTACCGTGCCCTGGCGCAGGTGCTGATCCTTTATCTTCTCCCCGATGACACGGTTCAGGAAATTGAAAAGACCGTTATTATCGGAAAGCGAGATGGCGAACGCTTCGCCGATCTCTTCCAATCCTTTGACCCTCAGATTGATCCGGTAAGTGTCCGGTATCAGGTAAAGGGTGTATTCTGTTTTGCGACTCCGATCGGCCACCGCTCCTTCCAACCTGCCGTAATGCAGGTCGGGGATTTCGGCCTCAAAACGCCGGTCGGCAGGTCCGTGCAGGTAGGTTTTCAGCTCGCTGAGGGTCGTTACTCCCGGAATCAGTTCCCCAATAGCCGGAGCAAACCGATACTCCGTACCGGTATTGGTCCAGGCGACAAAGGTATACGTACCGGGTTCCAGATCGACCGGGATTTCATACGGCTGGCCCGCATGATAATCGTAAACCCCTGTTATCCAGGCCCGTACATACCGCCCGTGCCCGTCGAAGGCAAAGACATCGATGTGTCCGATCCGGTGTTCGCCCGAGGGCAGTTCGTACATCGGCGCGTCGAACAGGACCCACAACCGCATGCCGCAATCGCTCCTATCCTCGCGGATACACCCCCCCAGCAGGAGGAGCATCGCCGGAAACAGCAAAAGGGTTTTATAAGTAAAAGAAAGATTCATAATCGTAGGCCTTTGTACCGCAGGGCACAGTGCTGTACCGTCTCCTTCGGTCGTTTCAGGATGGCAGTCCGGTAAAAACTGTGCCGCCCGCCCGGAAGCCGGCGGCACAGGGTTTCGAGAGATTCGTTATTCGAGTATGACACCGTTCGGGGAGTAAGTCCACGGCTTAACGGTGATATTTACTTTCAACGTAGCGTCTTCCTCGTCGATCGGTTCATCCGGCTTGTGCGGATTCGGATTTACCGGATTTTCGGGATCGGCGGGGTCGTTCTCCTTCAGCGGATCGATGGGAACTTCCGGGTTGTCCCCGTCGCCCGGATAGCCGCCGCCGAAACCACCCGGCGCGTCGCCGTCTACATTCAGGCCCTGAATATCCAGGTGGATAAACTGGTTGCGGTAAACGTTGTATTTATCTTCAGGTCCCAACGGCGTGCCGGATTCGTTCACTTTATTCAGGAATACCCGGTAGTAGACAAATCCCTTTGGAAATTTGTAGGTGACCACATTACCGGGATATTTAGCGGATAAGTTCGAACGGACATTGTCGAGATTGGCTGACCAGCAGATGTAATCCCGGACCCCGTTGACCCGTACCATATAGAAATCGGTATTTTCCTGAATACCTCCCCCCGTATATACGATCTCATCATTGACCACGGTGGCGCTAAAATTGGTCGTTAATTGGGTCTGAATCCAGGCGTAGGTGGTGTTCTCGTGTTGAGCCACGGCTTCGGGCGTGTTGGACGCGTTCTCCCCGATGTAGAAGCAGGGAAGTGCGGCCCGTGCCGGTTCCGATCCGGGATCGAGCCCGATAGGTATGTAATAATCATTGATATCACGGGAGCCTCCGTGGGTACTGATGTAATCGTCGGGGTCATACAGGTTCAGTACGGTATTCCAGGCTGATTGCTGCACGTCCGCGATCCGGGTCTTTACCCGGTTGCCGTTCGGTGCGGGAAAGAAATTCTCTCCCAGGTAACTGGTGAAGGCATCCTGGGCGACCAGGAAATTCTTCACGGTGATCGTCATCTTGGCCGCGCTCGTCCAGTCCTCCACGAATGTACTCGGAGAGGTGGTGATTACTCGCGATACCGACCGTTCGATATCGACCTCGACCGTATTCTCCTGTCCGCTGGATTTCGGAGTGAGATCCGTCCCGGTGCTGCCGACGAAAACGATAGTGCTCAGTTCCGGAGGGGTGCCGGTGGTATACATGATCAGACCGCCGTTGTTCCCCCGCGCGTGGACGTTCTCGATCCGGGTTAGCAATTGCAGTTCCGTTCCTACGGTGTTAATTCCGTTTTCCTCCAGGTTGGCCACCACATAAATCGTTTTTATTCCGGAAGTCGTGGTCACCGGATCGTTCATATCGAATACATTGGTCGTATTCGTTCTCAGGGTGAAATCGGCGGTCAGACTCAGCGGCCCGAACCGTCCCTTGGCCGCATCGCCCGGCATATTGCCTTGCTGATCGAAAACAAAAATGTAAACGTCTGCGATTTTGCTCTCCGCCGCTGTTGCTTCGTGATCGGCCCGCGAACCGGGAGCCGCGGCAACCGCTCCGGCTACCGTAGGAGGAAGGGTGAGGCTGATTTTGAACTGGGCCTCCGTACCGTCACCGGGTCCGGGACCGTCTTTGTTGTCTTTGGAGCAAGAGGTGATCGCCACCGCTCCCGCCGTCAGTAAAAGAACTGACTATAATACATTTCTTTTCATAAACGTGTTGTTTTAATGGTGGATCGTTGTTTCGTTTATGTGGGGGCGGCCGTTTCGTTAAGGCGGCCGTACGGTTGGGGTATCCGATTTTTTCATGGTTATAAGTTTTACACTTTCCGCACTCCTCGGTTCCTGATGGATCAGGATATTTTTGTACGATGAAGGTAATCCCCAGGTGAGGAAATTTCAGGACCAATCCGTGGAATAATTCCTGCTTTTTTTCAATCCTATTTTTACTGGACCGGAAAAAAACAGGGTTTTCCGATATTGTATCGGAAGTTTTTTTTCACGGTATCCGGAAAATAAAAGATCGGGAACATTTTTTCCCTGTCGGTTTCCGAATATTCCGGCTCCGTTCACACCGTTCCGAAGGAAATGAGAGGAAAGGTATTGGTGCCTGTTTTAGGTATTGAAAATTGTTTTATAACCGGATTAGGGTCTTTGTCCGAGGATGCGTACTTTTATGTTCAAAAAGTTGCGACGATGCGGGAGTATCATACACGTTTTACAAGATCCTGCGGATGGTTGATCGAAGTCCCAGGAGTTGAAGAACGGAGCATCCACCGGTATTACATGGTCTAAGCTGGAGGG
>JAJQAW010000234.1 GCA_021203585.1 Rikenellaceae bacterium | reverse complement strand
AATCGACGATCCGGCCCACGTAATGGATCCAGTGATACTCGGCCGTCGCCGCGGATAGTTTATCACACTCCCGGCCCATCAGGTTTTTGCGCCCGTGCTTGGACATGCCTCCGGTCGGCACGTAGGCCAACCGCATCACCTTCCATTGTCCCGGGGGTACATCCCAGCGCAGGGTGCCGTCTTCGGACATTCGATCGGTAATATTTACGATACTCCCGAGCGGTATCGTCTCGGACGGCTGGTAATCCGGTGTGCGGTCCTTTTCGATGTATTCGGAAAAAAATCCGGCTTTCTCTTCCCATTGATCGAGCTTGGCCGCGCTGTGAAGCGCTACTTTTCCGATCTGCAGAGGCGACAGGCTCTCCCCTTCCCACCAGTCGTGCAGATTGAGTCGGAAAAACCGGCCTTTTGCCGCCGGGAAAGAGATGGTTTTCTGCCGCCAATTTTCGTGAGCGCGGTAAACCGGTTTTAAATCGCAAACCGGTTCGTAATGGACTCCATCCTGTGAAACTTCCAGCTGTCCCAGATCCGGTAAAATCCGATATCCGGTGCCTACAAACGTTTCCTGCGGCGGGCCGGGCACATTGGTCGCGCTGGTCGTGGCTTTTCCCCGGGGCGAAACTTCATACGTAACACAGCGTGCCGTAAAATCTTGTTCAAATTCAAAATCGATATAAACCGGCTTTAGCTCTTTTTGCACTGCTATTCGGGTCAGGGTCGTGGCCTGCGGATCGACGATATTCCGCACATCAAGCTGGGGAAGCGAACAGGAGATTTTCACCGGCTGAGTGATGGAAGAGCCTCCCCCGCCTGGCGGCACTGGGAAAGCCAATACGGCTATGTCTTGCGAAAATGGGAAACGGGGATTCAGCGAAACTTCCAATTTTCCCTCGAAATACCTGCCTCCCTCCACGGTCCGTTCGGTAGCGGCCAATCGCTTCATACTGTATCGATCGGTAATCCACGATCCTCCGGCGACGAAGCCGTTGGAAATGTGCACCTCGAATGTCAGTCCGAGGCGTTCGGCCTCTTCCGCCGCGAAACGGAGCATAGCCCACCACTGATCGGAAAATCCGGGAAGCGCATTTTCCGCTTTACCGTGCGATTGATCGTAATAAACCACCCCACCGATACCGGCCTGCTTAAAGGCTTCCAGATCGGCCGTGATCCCTTCCCGGGTAGTTTCCGTTTCGCCGTGGAACCACCATGTTTTCGTGCGCGCGCTGTCCTGAATCTGTTCGAATCCGTAGAGGGCATCGGCCAAGGTCTGTCGGATGAGGTTTTCCGTGGCAGGCCGGCAGCCTGTGATTAGCCATAAGCCAATTAAAGAGAGAATCATGCGGGTGTTCATGGGTCAGTTGTTTCTTCAAAATTAATGGATTTTAGCCAAACCGTCAAACTTACTGACTCCCATCCTAATTGTGGAACACATCGGTTTGGTCGGGAATTTGCAAGGGTTTGAACAGAAATACAAAAATTACGGCGCTATGAACCTACATTCGGGTCTGCCTTACTGGATCGCTAAAAATCCGTTGTGGAATTATTATCATCCTCTGCGCGGGAATGCCCGCTTCCGGGTAGCCGTTATCGGCTCCGGAATTACGGGTGCATTGGTGGCTCATACCCTCTGCCGAGAGGGGGTGGAATGTTGTGTGATCGACAAGCGTTCTCCGGCTACGGGAAGCAGCTGCGCCAGTACCGCCCTGTTGCAATACGAGATCGACGTACCCTTGTGCCGAATGGTAAAAATGATGCCGGAAAAGGACGCCGTCACCGCTTACCGCTCCTGCCTGGAGGCCATCGCCGTTCTTCAAGATTGGCTCCGGCAGGAGGAAGTGGATGCCGGATTTCGCCAGGTACCGAGTGTTTACTATGCTTCCGACCGAAAGGGCTCGCGATTGGTCGGACGAGAGTTCGCAATCCGAAGCAAACACGGCTTGCCGGTGGAATTGCTCGACCGAAATGCGTTGTACCGCAAAATGGGGATTAAAGCGCCGGGAGCGTTATATAACCGGGTTTCCGCCCAGATCAATCCCTATGCGGCAGCCGCGGGATTATTATCCCGAAATATGGAAAAGTACGCATTGACCCTGTACACCCATACCGAAATTACCCGGTGGGAGCAAACTGCCGGGGGGTATCGGTTGACCGCTGCTAACGGAAGCCGCCTGGACTGCGCGTACGTGGTCGTTGCCGCCGGATTTGAAGCAGGCCCGTTTTTACCGGAAAAACTAATGCGGCTCACCTCCACGTTTGCCCTGATTTCGCAACCGGTGGAGGAAAAATACCTTTGGCCGGAGCGGAGCCTGATCTGGGAAACGCACGACCCATACCTGTATATTCGTACCGACGAAAGCAACCGCATCATCGTCGGAGGAGAAGACATTCCCTCCAACAGCGCCGCCGTCCGTAAATTCCTGTCGGGCAAAAAGACGGCCATGCTGGAACACAAATTCCGAAAACTCTTTCCGAACATCCCCCTGAAAACGGAAATGGCCTGAGCCGGAACGTTCAGTTCCACCGAAGACGGCCTGCCGCTGATCGGTGCGGCTCAAAACGACTCCCGGATGCTTTTCGCCCTCGGCTACGGCGGCAACGGAATCACCTTCAGCGTGATAGCCGCCCAAATCCTCACCGCTGCGGTACAGGGAAGAACCGACCCGCGAGCCCGGATATTCGGTCTGAATAGGAAATCGATTCAATAACCATTTAATAACAAACATAGTATGGAAAACGGAGTAATGATGCAGTTTTTCGAGTGGAAGCTCCCCAACGACGGAGGGCTGTGGAAAAAACTGAAAGAAGAAGCCAAACATTTGCACGAGATCGGGGTGACGGCCGTGTGGATTCCACCCGCCTACAAGGCCGATGAACGACAAGACGAGGGATACGCCACCTACGACCTTTACGATTTGGGAGAATTCGACTAGAAAGGGACGGTGCGCACGAAATACGGTACCAAACAGGAATTGAAGGCGGCCATCGACGAATGCCACAAATACCAGGTACAGGTTTACCTGGACGCGGTGATGAACCAAAAATGCGGGGCCGATTATCAGGAAAAATTCAAAGTCCAGGAGGTCGACCCCAAAGACCGGAATAAAAATATCGGCGATCCGGTGGAGATCGAGGCCTACACGGGGTATGATTTCAAGGGACGAAACAACAAATATTCGGATTTTAAATACCACTGGTATCATTTTTCCGGGATCAGCAAACCGGAAAATCCCGATAAGGTAGAGAATATTTACCGCATTTTGGGAGAGGGGAAATACTGGAGCCAGGGTGTAGACGGGGAAAACGGCAATTACGATTACCTTCTGGGCAACAACCTGGACCTGGATCATCCCGAGGTAATTACCGACCTGCTTCACTGGGGCATGTGGGTAGTCCGGGAGCTCAATCTGGACGGTTTTCGGCTGGATGCGATCAAGCACATGGAGAATCAATTTATCAAGGAGTTCCTGGAAGCGGTACGGGCCAGCCGGGATTATAAATTATTCGCCGTCGGGGAGTATTGGAACGGAGATTTCGATTCCCTGCAAAATTACCTGAATACGGTCAGTAAAGAATTGAACCTGTTCGATGTACCGTTGCATTACAAGATGTGGCAGGCATCCAAAGAGGGACGCAGTTTTAACCTGACCAGCTTCCCGGACGATACCCTGGTTTCGCGTTATCCGGCCAATGCCGTTACGTTTGTCGATAACCACGACTCGCAGCGGGGAAGTTCCCTGGAGTCGCAGGTACAGGACTGGTTCAAACCGATTGCCTACGGAATTATCCTGCTCATGAAGAAGGGTTATCCGTGCGTTTTCTACGGGGATTATTACGGCATCGCGGGCAAACCTTCCCCGCACCGGATCATCCTGGATATCCTGCTCGATGCCCGCCGCCGATACGCATACGGCGAGCAGGACTATTATTTCGATCACCCCAACACGGTAGGTTTGGTTCGCCGCGGCGACAAGGATCACCCCGGTTCAGGCCTGGCCATGCTGATCTCCAACGGCGAGGACGGCGATAAAGTCATGCTGGTGGGCGAAGAACGCAAAGGCGAGGTATGGCACGAGATCACCGGAAGTATCCCCGATGAAATCACCATCGGTGACGATGGCAAAGCCAAATTCACGGTCAAAGGCGGGAAAATTGCCGTCTGGGTACAGAAATAATTTGAATGTTTACCCATCCACTCAAAGCGCCCGGTAGATTACCGGGCGCTTTGTTTAACCGTTTTTTCGCTATTCTACCTTGCGCATACAACGTACGGGAAGACCGATTGCTCTCGGTCGGTTTAATCCCGGATTCGGACTGTTATTGTTGTAATTGAAGATGATGGAGAGCGTAGAACCGGACGTTACCAGATTACCTGTCCAGTAGCTGGTATCGGAATTTCCCACACCTTCGAACGATCCAGAACTGTTACCTATACTTCCGGCCGCCGGCCAGTATCCCAAATTCACGTCTTCTCCCTGCACACCTTTCCCCTGAACGGAGAAGGTCCGGGTAGCGGCATCGTAAGAAACCGTGTTGAAAATATTATACCATTCCGTATTGGCTTCCGTTTGTGATCCGGGGACCGTCCGCCACCCTTCCGGACAAGGATCGTAAACCCCTTTCTCTCCATCCGAGAAGTTGGTTCCATCGTTCCAGTAATTCGCCATTTGATTATTTCCGTAGAAACTCCAATCGTTGCTGTTCCAACATCCCCAACTGGTAAAATATTTCAACGGATCCTTTATCGCAGCTTCCAGATTTGTTCCACTACTGCCCGCGTCCTGCGTCCTGGAAGTCCAGTTAATCGCATTTCCGTTCGCGCTGTAAACCGGAACGAACGAACCGGAGGTTATACCAGAAGCGGACGGGAACGGGTCCTTTCTTCTCCATTGATAATACAATCCTAAGCTCAGGGCATTCCCGGGTTGTTCGCTTAAGGCTCCAAGGTTACGATCCAGAAACTCGTAGGACCGGAATTTATATTTATCATTATCGTCGCTGTCGGGCTGGAATTCCGTAACCCATATATGCCAGCTCCATATTATATCTCCGGTGGTACTGGAATTGCGTACACCAATTACCGCATTCCCTTCGGCTGAACCGGGCATCACAAGCAGGAATGTACCGGATGATGTATTGACTACCTGATAATCGCTCACAGCAGCATCCGCAGCGACACCATTTGGATGATCCGTCCAGATGAATTCAGGAATCAAAATATCGCCTTCTCTATGACGGGTAACACCGTCGCTGTTAGCCTTGCTTACAGGAATATATACCCCCTGGCTTTCCGAATGCCAGGTCGGAAGGAGAAGATAACAATTGGATTCGATCTCCTCACGCACCTCATCGAGCTGACCGCCGCCGTTTTCGCTGTAGCCATTGATCGTAATCGTAGTGGTATAGGTATGGTCGTCTTTACCGGTATAAGTAAATCGGATATCCGTCGATGCGGTGCCGATCGCCCCGTCCGAATCGTCGATGATTCGGAACTGGAAAGCTTCCCCGTCGGTATTTCCCTGACCGCTCCACGTTGCAGGCGAGGCGATAATATTGGTTCCACCACTGACTACTTCCGCCGTCCAGGGAAGATTACATCGAACTTGAAAACTGTATGTACTGCCGTCCATCTCGTATTTTTTCTCGTGATCGGTCAGTATCGTATAATGTACTTGGCGCAAATGCAGGGTTTTGACCACCGGATCGATTTGTTGATTCATCAAGGTAAAATAAATCCAGACATCTTTTTCCAGGAAAGGATTGTTGGCAATATCATCGGCTTGTTCATCGAAGAATTCCGCAAAAAAACGCGGATAAACGTATTGGGAACTCGCCGCCGGAATGACTAAACCGTTAAATTCACCGCCCTGCCCCATATTCATGGTGAGGGTGGCATCCGGATTAAAGAAACTGTAGCAATCGACCTCCGGTGTCCAGGAAATAATCACATTTTTATACCGGGGAGCAGGGTCGATGGTTTCATACAAACCCGACGATAAATACAATTCCGAGATCGGATTACCGTTCACATCCGTGATGATAATTTCCCCATCCCCATAATACTCCGTTTCATCCTGGACGATCATGATTTGATGCCGAAGGTTTCCACAGGTCAGATCGATATACCCGGTACGGGTTTGACCGTCGTTGTTTTCCGTGACCTTAAAAAACAGCTCGTCCAGGGTATCGATTGCGGTAAATTGACCGGTCCTCAGTTCCAGCCAGGAAGCATATTCCGCAGCGACCGAAGGGACCCAGCCTTTGGGATAATTGGTACTGATCAATAAACTGTTCGTGGACGCAGGCCGGGTCAAATCGAACCGACTCTGGCTCACACCCAGATAATATTGCCCTTCCCAGACCACATCGCGAATCGTGCCCTCGGATCAAACCAATATTTCCGTATCCATGGAATAGGTTCCCCGACGTTTGGCTTCCTCCTCGTCTTGGTCACCGGGACCGCCCACATAACTGATGTTGACTTGGTACCGATGATTGCGCAGAATGTCGTACCACTCGACCGGATCCGATGCCGAAGCCAAGAAATCGATGCGGTACCAGGTCGGTTGAGTCGTATTCTGCGGTTGACCGGCTTCGGTGTAGTAGCCCTCTACCAACAAAAAAACATTCTGGTCGGGAGCGGTTGCACTGTTGTCGGCCTCTCCGATATAAATTTCCTGAGTCAGCGACGATCCGATGAAGGTATATTCCAGGGCCGAAATGGTTTCGTTCGAAACGATGGTGGGCGAGGTCACTTTTTGATCGGTATGGTTGTAGCCGGAGGATTTTCCGGGAGCCGCGGCATTGGTTTTACGGGCATTGTATACTTTAACCCGGTTGAGAATAAAACCCGGCTGATCGTTTTCCTGCGGGATGTTCAGGCTCACATCGATCCGCGCGATGCTGCGCAACATCGCAATGGCGCCGCCAAAATGCTGCAAGGTCGTGGTCCTGGCTACCGCCGTATGGCCGGAGGTTTCCCCCCACATCGGAAAAAGACGTTTGCTGCCCGAAGCCGTCGGCCAGTTGCCGGTCTGGGTAAAAGTAATGGCGCTGAGGAGGGTCTCTTTGGGTGTTCCTTCGGCGATTCCTTCCAGGACTGCATCCACCTCTTGGCGGAGATTGGCCAACACGACCAACCGGTAACTCTCATCCGCTTCACTCCGTTTGAGGGTCACCAGAAAACTGGCCGAATTACCGGAAACTACCGGCTCGGAAGTCTGGTGGGCCCGGAAAGAAAAGGTCTCGTTACTGCCGTCAACCCGAAAAACCAGCACGTCAACCGTTTCGATCGCGTTTTCGTCGTTGGAAGACATGGCCCGTGTCGGAAGGTTTTGCACCGGCATTTCCAACGCAAATTCTATCTGGACCTCTTCCGGCTCCACAACGGGAATTTCTCGGGTATCATCGGAAGAGCACCCGGTCCAAAACCAACCCGTGAACAGGGCCCGCCATAGGGGCAAACACGTGAACCCGCCTGGATAAGGCCGGATGCGTAAAAGAAGTGTAAGGCAGATCGAACGCATAAATTCGGTTCTGTTTGGATGGATTTAGTAAATGTTCCCGGTCACCCATGGCAGAGGGGGAAATACCGGAATTTCGGATGGATTCAGGAAGAAGTGCCGCCGAAAAATTTCGGCGGCACAAGGGTTAGGAAATCTTAAATTCCTGCTTCCTGGTCGATATCGTCCCAGTTGGTGACTTTAATATTCACCCCGATGGTTACCTGACGGTCGAGCGGAACTTCCGGATCGATAATATCGTCGTCGTCATCCACACCGCCGGCGCCGGTTACCGAAGTGATCGTTATTTTGTAATAACTGTTTCGTTTGACGGTATATTTATTTTCGTTGCCGCTGCCTTCGTAGGCCAACCATACCGGGTAATAACATTCGCCGTTCACAAATTCCACAGCTTCTTTACCGGCGGTAATCAACGCCGCAATCGGTTCTACCGCATAATAACCGTCGTCATAGGTTCTTCTTCCGTCGCGCACGGTGGCAATCCGCCAGAAGGTCACCGGTCCGCTGGCAGGATCGGGATTGCTGGACACGTTGGCTCCGTCGGCAGTCAATAGAGTTTCCGGCACAAAATTACCTTTGAT
>JAJQAW010000210.1:5339-8259 GCA_021203585.1 Rikenellaceae bacterium | reverse complement strand
CAACCCCACAACCCTTTTCTTTCCAGACGAGTCCGCCTGGAGACCGAAAATCATTTATGTGTACCGGCAAGGAACAGGTTTTTTTTATCGAATACCACGAATAATTTTTACGGAAGATTTCAACGTATTTCTTTTTTCGATAAACCGGCTACCGAAAATCCATGCCGGACAAAGGGAAGTACCGCCTCAAGGCATTGCATTCAACTTCCGGAAAATGCTGTTAACAACGATCGACAACCCTGGCGCAACCGCCCCTTCAACGGATCATACAGTGAGGATAAACTGTCAATCGATTTCGGTAAAAATTCCGGGAACGAATTTTGAAAATCCAATAAAATAAATATGCCGGATAAAATTCGAAATTAACAAAAGAAAAGAATGAAAAAAAACAGCAGTCCGATCAATAGTTTTCCATCGGATTATTCAGTTCGAGTATTTTCGACGGGAGTGTTGAAAAGCGTCGGGTAACATTGTTTAAAAATTTTATAAACGCTGTCACCACAATGCAACAATAAAATTTTAACGTGTTGGAAGATTGTTTTTAGAAGTTTAATAACCAATTTTGCAAATGGAAAATTAAAAACTTCTCCACGCTATGAACAGCAATTTTTATTCTTATGTTTATTAAATTTAAATAAGGAATGAATAATAAAATAAAACAGGAAGTGTTGACAAACGGGTTTATTCGGGAACAGATCGATCCTGCAATAAATCTGGTGGAAGAGATATCGCGGTTAAAAAGAGAAAAAAACGCAGTCATTTTGGCGCATTATTACATGGTGCCGGAGGTTCAGGATGTGGCAGATTTTGTGGGAGACAGTCTGGCGCTGTCGCAAAAAGCGGCCCAGACGGACGCGGCGATGATTCTCTTCGCCGGAGTGCATTTTATGGGAGAAACCGCGAAAATCCTCTCGCCGGATAAAAAGGTGTTGATTCCGGATTTGAATGCGGGATGTTCGTTGGCGGATTCTTGTAAACCGGCCGATTTTGCCGCTTTTATCGAGGCCAATCCGGGGCATACGGTGATCAGTTATGTCAATACGAGTGCCCGGATTAAGGCTTTGACCGATATTGTGTGCACTTCGAGCAATGCGGTTCAGGTGGTCAATAGTGTTCCGTTGGACCGGCCGATCATTTTCGGTCCGGACCGTAACTTGGGGAATTATATCCGGCAAGTGACCGGTCGGGAAAATATGTTGATCTGGGACGGGGCTTGTCACGTTCACGAGGAATTTTCACTGGAGCGAATTCTGGAATTGAAAAAAGAATATCCGCAGGCTCGGGTACTGGTACATCCGGAATGTAAAAAGCCGATTCAACTAGCGGCCGACTACGTAGGGTCCACAGCGGAAATTTTGAATTTTGCTAAGACCGATACCGCCGATACGTACATCGTGGCGACCGAATCCGGAATTTTGCATCAAATGCGCAAGGCTATGCCGCAAAAGAACTTCATTGCAGCCCCTCCTTTGAATTCGATGTGCGATTGTAATGACTGTGCCTTCATGAAATTGATTTCGCTTAAAAAAGTATATCTAACGCTTAAATACGAGCTCCCGGAAATAGAGGTGGAAGAGGAGCTGCGCAAGCAGGCGGAAACTTCCATTCTGCGGATGCTGGAAATCTCCCGGTAGCTGCCGCGCCGGACTACCGATCTTCGTATCAAATTTCTTCCTTTTCGGAAAACGGATGCTTTACATCGATACCCATACTCACCTGTACGACGAACGGTTCGACGCCGACCGTCCGGAAACGATCCGGCGCGCTGTCGAGCGGGGAGTTCGTCGAATGTTTCTGCCGGCCATCGATTCTGAATCCCACGACCGGTTGATCGATCTGGCTCGGTCCTGGCCGGGGACCTGCCTGGCGATGATCGGTTTTCACCCCACTTCGGTAAACGATAATCCCGAATGGAGATCGGAATTGGAATGTGCGGCCCGGTTGCTGGAAGAATCTCCCGTGCCTTTTTACGGGATCGGAGAGATGGGATTAGATCTGTATTGGAGCCGGGATTACCGAAAGGAACAGGAAGAGGCGTTGCGTTTTCAGATCGAACTGGCGCTCCGTTACGATTTGCCGATCGTTCTGCATACCCGGGAAGCTTTCACAGAGATCATCCGAGTGATCGCGGAGTACAAGCATCGGGGATTGCGCGGTATTTTTCACAGTTTCGCCGGAACCGCCGAACAGTACCGCATACTGCGCGGTTTGGGAGATTTTCGTTTTGGCATCGGCGGGGTGGTAACCTATAAAAAGGCACCGATAGCCGCTGTGTTGGAGCAGATGGAATTGACGGATTTGGTGCTGGAAACCGATGCGCCTTATCTGCCGCCTGTTTCTTTTCGCGGACAACGAAACGAGAGTGCCTTCTTGCCTCTGATAGCTGAAAAAATTGCCGGAATCAAAGGGGTACCGCTCGAAGAAGTGGCCCGGATCACTACCCGGACGGCGGAACATCTTTTCGGTTTGTTGTAAATTAGACGGGATTCGACGCCCATGTAAGGATTGTGGTGCCGAGCAAACCATCGTTCGGTAAATCAGAGATACCGGATTTTTTTCACTCCATACCGACCTGCAAGGCTCCGATTTTGCGGTGCACACCGTGCTGCAGAAGAGATTCCGCTCACCTTGGAGATCGGAGCGAAAACCGAACCCTCCCGGCATATTATTTTCCCGCTGTGAATTGCATCAAAAAGGGATGGTAGTCTCTCGGTTCGGCAAAGAAAACGTGACCCGGAAAGCGCATTCAAATTCCAACCAGCCCATAAGCCGTGAGAAGGATTGTGGCCCGGAGCCCCCCGAGCCGGCCGTGACTGGGGGGGGGGGTGGCGAGGGCAATTGGTGTCAAGTGACTTGCCCAGTACAGGCCAGCTGTAATGATTTTGATAGTAATGCAGTCCATCATCTTCAGCCTCTACAG
>JAJQAW010000210.1:1465-5329 GCA_021203585.1 Rikenellaceae bacterium | reverse complement strand
ACTTTTACGGCTAAAGCCAGTACGGGCGTTTACCGCCACAGGGGGTAAATGGGGTTCTTCGTTCCAAAAAAAGTAAACACGATCACATATACCAAAGAAAATGATGGAAGTGAGCGGGTTACCAACAACCCTCCTCGTCCTGCAAAACGGAGAAGATTCCAAACTTTACTCCAAACAAAAAAGAGCGGCCGGATGTTCTTCCGGCCACTCTTGCAAACTTTTCCCCCTTTTTTCGATGGATCTCTCCCGGAGGGGTTATTCTAAGTAAAGCGTATAGGGCATACGGGCTTGTACTCCTTGTTGTTCGAGGATTCGCATCAGGCTTCGGTATTCTTGCAGGAGTTCCATTTCCCCGCCCGGTAGGCGGGTTTTGATTTTGGAGCTCAGGAACGAGTTGATCAGTTGCTGCAGTTGATTCAGTTCCTCGTTGGGAGTAATCACCCGGTAATCCTCCGAGATCCCTGCGCGGTCGGCCGCCAGGGCGATCGCATCCTTCAGTCTCCCGTAACCGTCGATCAAACCGATGCGGGAGGCACTGATTCCCGACCACACGCGGCCACCGGCAATGTCAAGCACCTGTTCCCGAGTCAGGTTGCGTCCTTGAGCCACATGATCGACGAAGGTACGGTACACATCCTCGACGGAGTTCTGGATGTAGGCCCGCTCTACCGGTAAGGCTGCCCGGAAGATATTGCCGATATCTCCGGAAGGGTTTGTTTTGGCTACATCTGTGGTTATTCCCAGTTTTTCCCGACAGGCTTCTTCTATGTTGAACATCAAACCAAATACTCCGATCGATCCGGTCAGCGTATGTTTATCGGCCAGGATCAGATCGGCCGGAGCGGAGATATAATAGCCTCCCGATGCGGCGTAATTTCCCATCGAAACCACCACCGGTTTTTCTTGCTGCAACAGGGTCATTTCACGCCAGATGATTTCCGAAGCCAGGGCGCTTCCTCCTGGACTGTTGACCCGTAGCACGACTGCTTTGACCTTGTCGTCTTTACGGACTTTGGCGATTTTTGCCGCCAGGTCGTCCCCGCCGATCATTCCTTCCGGCGCCGAACCGTCCACGATATCCCCTTCGGCATAAATAACGGCTACCCGGTTTTTGGAGGAACGGCGGCCGCTCCGGCCTTGCAGGGCCTGGATATAGTCCGACAGCGATATAAAATCCACTTCTTTTTCCGGATCGTAATAGACCTCATCCGCCAACTCGACCAATACCTGGTCGGAATATTTTATGGCATCGATAAAACCCAATTCCACGGCTTTTCGCGGATTTTCCACAGCCAGCGCCGAAGCGTAGCTTTGCAGGGCGGAGTAATCCAGTCCGCGGGAAGCGGCGATTTCGTGGACGATATTTTCCCAGATCGTACCCAATAAAACCTCATACTGCCGCCGGTTTTCAGGGCTCATTTTCTCCAGCATAAAAGGCTCCACGGCGCTTTTGAATTCACCGACCCGGTAGATTTCCGGTTGAATTCCCAGTTTATCCAGGGTTCCCTTGAAAAACATCAAGGTGGAAGACATCCCTCGCCACTCGAGCGCTCCTTCCGGATTGAGGTACACCTTATCGGCTACCGAGGCCAAGTAATAGGTGCCTTGCGAATAATAATTGGAGTAACTAATAATGAATTTACCGCTGGCTTTAAAAGCCGATAGGGCTTCCCGAATCTCTTCCATGGCTGCCATGCCGACCGATACGGTCGATAAATTGAGGTAGATTCCCCGGATTCGCTCGTCTTGTGCTGCGGCCTCGATGGCGTTCAACACGCTCAACAATGAGGTGCTGCGGGACACCCGCATGGTAAACGGATCGAGGGTCCCCCATAAATTTTGCGGAGGATTATCCACAATCCTTTCAGACAAATCGATTTTCAGCACCGTATTATAATCGATCGGGGTAATTTCTTCCAAAGAAAAAGCGGCTACCGTGGCTCCTAGTATCAGGAACATCAAAAATATAAACGCGAAGCCTCCGATAAAAAGAGCCAGTAGGCTGCCCAGAAACGCACTCCAGAAATTTTTCATAATCCAATTATCCTTTCCATATGATTGGGTGTAAAATTAATTATTTTTTCCGTACAGGACGAGGTATTTCCCTCTAAACAAGTTATTTTTGTCACTCCATTTACCCAATTGCAAATATGAGAAACGAACAAATACTGGCCGCCTTGTCGGCCGTGGTGCATCCGGATGCCCGGCAGGATATCGTCTCCCTGGGTCTGGTTGAAGAAGTGACCGCCAGGGAAGACGGAATCCGCTTTACTCTTCATTTTCCCAAGGCCCGCGATCCGTTTGTCAATTCCCTGCGCAAAGCGGCAGTCAGTACCTTGGAACAAGCTTTTCCGGAGTATGCCGGCCGCATTTCCGTTCGGGTAAAGGAAGCGGCTCCCAAAGTACCGGAAAAAAAGCAGAGATCGACTTCTACGGGAAAAATTACCAATGTATTGGCCGTTTCTTCAGCCAAAGGAGGTGTGGGTAAATCGACCGTAACCGCCAATTTAGCGGTAGCTTTAGTGCAAAAAGGATACCGGGTCGGAGTGCTCGATGCCGACATTTACGGCCCTTCGATGCCCAAAATGTTCGGCCTGGAGGGGTACACTCCGCTGGCCGAAGAGGTGGAAGGGAAAGAGTTGATCCTGCCGGCCGAAAGCCACGGGGTGAAGGTGAACTCGATCGGATTTTTTATCAAGCCGGACGATGCGCTGGTATGGCGGGGGGCGATGGCTACCAATGCCCTGAGGCAATTGATTCATCAGACGGCCTGGGGAGAACCGGATGTGTTGCTGATCGATATGCCGCCCGGAACCGGTGATATTCAATTAACCATCATTCAGGAATTGGCTGTAACCGGCGCCGTGATCGTCAGCACTCCGCAGCCGATCGCGCTGGCCGATGTGGTACGCGGCATCAGCATGTACCGAGCCGAAGGCATCGGAGTTCCGGTATTGGGACTAGTCGAAAATATGGCCTGGTTTACTCCGGCGGAATTACCTGATCATAAATATTATATTTTCGGTCGGGAAGGAGTAAAAAAATTGGCCGAACGAGAGCAATTGCCGCTTCTGGGGCAAATTCCGTTGGTTCAATCCGTCCGGGAAAGCGGGGATGAAGGGAGGCCGGTTGCAGCCGGGGACACGATAACCGGTTTATCCTTTGCCGATCTGGCCGATCGAGTAATGCAACAGACGGAACACAAGAACCGGGAATTGCCCGCAACCAGTAAGGTGATCGTAAAATAAGAGGCCGCAGAGGATGCATGCCTTTTTTTCACAGTAAACTAGAAGGGGGGAATAAAGCATCCACCGACTGGTTGAGGTTTTGGTGGGTAATCCTCAAGGGGTAATCTAAGACGATCAAAAAGAATCCGGAAAACCCAGCAGGTTTTCCGGATTCTTTTTGGTTTCATGCAGTTTCTATTCGACGATCGTCATTTCATCTACCAAGTGTTTGGCTCCGGCAAATTTATCCATAATGAAGAGCACGTACCGGATATCGACGTTAATGCATCGTTGGAGATTCGTTTCGAAGGCGATGTCGCCGCTCATCGCTTCCCAGTTGCCGTCGAAGGCCAGACCGATCAGGTGACCGTTGCCGTCCATGACGGGGCTACCGGAATTACCGCCCGTAATGTCGTTGTTGCTGATAAAATTCACCACCAATTCACCGTCCTTGCCGTAGCGGCCGTAATCTTTGGCTGCATACAACTCTTTCAGTTTTTCAGGGACGGTAAATTCCATCGGGTTACTCGGATCTTCTTTTTCCATCACACCGGTCAGAGTCGTGTAATAGTCGTATTGTACGGCATCGGCGGCGTTGTATGGGAATTCCTGTCCGTAAGTAAACCGGATGGTGAAG
>JAJQAW010000210.1:537-1455 GCA_021203585.1 Rikenellaceae bacterium | reverse complement strand
GTTCTATCTCCATTAAACCGGCGATCCAAAGGCGGTGACCCCGGGTAAAATCGTCGTTAAAGGCGAGGTATTCATTCACCTGTTGCCGGTAGATTTCCATGATCGATTCCCGGACTACATAGGCCGGATCGTTTCTTAAGATTTCTTCCGAAGGGTTGTGGTAAAAAGCTTGCAGTTTTTCGGGCGAACTCCATACCGAAGAGTTGAAAACCCAGTCGGTGAATGCATCGTAATCGCCGTTGAATCGTTCTTGGACGATCTCCCGGTAAAAAGAGGGCTGATTCTCGGGAGCGATATTCTCGGCAAAGATCCGGAACATCACTTTGGCTGCCCGACGATCGGTCGGTTCGCTGTAATCCTTATAAAAACTTTCGGTGATGGCCGCCATGCGGGCCGGTACATCCGGTACCTGACCGCCGTTTTTATTCATCATATCCAGAATACTCTGGGTGGAGGAGGCTACGGTTAACAGTTCTATCCCGCGCATAAGCGCTTCCTGCATGTATTGAACCTGGTTATACGGGCCACGGCGTCCGGCCACGGCTTTTTTGATCAACGGGAGCGCTTCGGCATATTTGGACCGGGAGGCATCGGCGGCTACCCAGGCCCGGAATCGGTTCTCGATGGCCAATTTTTGGTCGCGCACCTTCAGACGGGCCAGACCACGGTTTATTCCGATGGAATTTTTCCAGTAATTGGAACTGCTCGCGTATTTGGATGCGTACTTAATCCGCACCTCGTCGCTGTGGGTTATATCTTCCCACAGCACTTTTTGACGCTCTCCGCGGATAAAGATCCGGTTTGGGTTATCCTGTTCGGTTAGCTGATCGAGCTCATAGGTGGTCATATGCCGCTCGGTCGATCCGGGGAAGCCTATGATCATGGTAAAATCTCCCGGTTGAATGCCTCGGAGGGAAA
>JAJQAW010000210.1:0-527 GCA_021203585.1 Rikenellaceae bacterium | reverse complement strand
AAACTTTCAAGTGTGCCGGAGCCGGATACGGGATATTTTCCGGGCTGTATTCCACTGCCCGGCCCTCGGCGTTGGAGTAGACCCGGAAAACGGCGAAATCGCCGGTGTGGCGCGGCCACATCCAGTTGTCCGTATTGCCGCCGTATTTACCGATCGATGAAGGAGGAGCACCCACCATACGAACGTCGCGGTACACTTCGTTGACAAAAGAGAGGTATTGGTTGCCGCCGAAAAAATCCTTGACCATTACGGTCATTCCCGGATTTTCATCCCCCAGCCGGGCTTCGATGGCCTGGGTCAATTCCCGTACTTTTTCTTCCCGCTCTTGTTCGCTCATCGCATCGTTCAGATGCGGAAGGATTTGATTTGATACATCGGCTATTTTACGGATAAAGGTGGCACGGAGTCCCGGAGTGGGTATCTCTTCGGATCGGTTCATCGCCCAGAAGCCGTATTTCAGGTAGTCGTTTTCTACGGAGCTGTGTTGTTGGATGGCTCTGTAACCGCAATGGTGATTGGTTAGGATC
>JAJQAW010000124.1 GCA_021203585.1 Rikenellaceae bacterium | reverse complement strand
TATTTGGATTCGAATACAATCCAAAAAGACATGCTCATTTACGATATCGCCCTGACCCTTATTCCTGAAATCGGAAATGTCCGCGGCCGGCGGCTGATCGAAGCCTTCGGTTCGGCCGAAACCGCTCTGAAAACCGCATTGGAGGATATAGCCGAACAAACCGAAATACCGTTCAACGCCATCCGCAACATCGAGCTGGCCCGGGTCTATCCGGCGGCCGAAGCGGAAATCAAATACATGGAAAAGCATGGCATACAGGCCATCACCTTGACTGACGAGCGCTATCCCCGGCGACTGAAGGAGTGCCCGGATGCCTCGCTGGTGCTCTATGTACGGGGGGAGATAGATTTTAACTCCCCCTGCTGGTTATCCGTAGTAGGTACCCGCAAGGTCACCGCCTACGGACGGAAAATGACCCATAAACTGATCGAAGGCTTGGCCGCATTAGCGCCGGAAACGGTCATAGTCAGTGGCCTGGCCTACGGAACGGACATCGAAGCCCATCGGCCGCCCTGGATCACGGACTGCAAACCGTAGCCGTGCTGGGAAATCCTTTGGGGTTCGTCTACCCGGAAGCGCATACGGCCGATGCCCAAATCATTCTCGATCGGGGCGGGGCCGTGGTTTCCGAATTCCATTCCCGGTGTGAAATGCAGGGCAATAATTTTTTGCGCCGAAATCGAATCATCGCCGGCTTGAGCAGCGGCACGCTGGTCGTAGAATCGGCATACCGCGGCGGCTCCCTTTCAACGGCGGCCTGCGCACTGGGCTATTTCCGGGATGTGATGGCCGTACCCGGCCGGATCGGGGACAGTATGTCCGAAGGAACCAACCTGCTGATCCGGGACAATCGGGCCGCTATGGTGCTCAGCCCCACCGATATCCTTTCCTGCCTGAACTGGGACTTATTGCCGGTTAAAAATAAGTCGAAAGGACTGCCGGAAGAACCGCAGCCGCAACCGGCTCTCCGCTTGGATTCCCAGCAGCAGCGGATATTGGAAACGCTCAACGACTGCGGAAATTTATCCATCGACGATCTGGCCGATAAAACCGGTCTTCCCGCCTCCAAAATCTCGGCCTTATGCCTGGGCATGGAAATCGGCGGTCTGGTTCGCCGGACACCGGGAAATATGCTGGAAAAACTATAGCTCCCGGCGGGCCGCCGTTCCGATCGAACAGGAATAAACCGAATCCGAGCCTCGCACCGGGATTTTAATCCCACCTACGGGATGCCGCAAAAATAGCTCCTCAAGCAGCCGCTCCGGAATTCTTTTTCCCGTTGACCGCTCCAATAGCGCTCACCAGAGAGTAATTTTTTTACCGTCGCATGACTTTTGCAGGAAATTTTTTTTACCGTTAAAAATATTTCCTGTTTCTTTTCGTCTACATTTGTAGCAATTAATCAGAGTATAATGAGGTTTATGGTGTTTGTGATGCTGGCGGTAATTTTAGGCGCCAATTTTTATGTCTTTTTCCGATTGTGGCACCTCATACCCGGTGAAACGTTTCTGCGTCCCCTACTGGTGGTATTTGCCATGACAGCCGTCGGTTCCATCTTCGCGGCCTTTCTACTGGCCGGGAAACTACCGACCCCCATCATCGGACTTTTCTATAGTCTGGGGACCTCGTGGTTCTTTATCCTGCTTTACCTGCTGGCCATCTTCCTGGTGCTGGATCTGATCCGCCTGATCGGTCTGCTGCCTCTCAACAGATTTATGTTCGAAAGCTGGACCGGACTGGGCGTGCTTACCGCTTTATTGACGGTTATATTTACCACCGGCTATCTGGTTTATCAGAAAAAAGAGCGGGTGGAACTCAACTTGGATGTGCCCGAAAATACGCAGTTGAAAAGACCGCTTAAAATTGTAGCCCTAAGCGATATACATTTGGGGTATACCATTGGTAAAAAGGAATTTGCCCGGTGGGTGGAATTGATCAACGCCGAAAATCCGGACCTGGTATTGATTGCCGGAGATATTACGGACAACAATGTACGGCCGCTGCTGGAACAGGACGTAGCTTCGGTTTTCCGGCAAATCCGTTCCCGATATGGAGTTTTTGCGGCTTTGGGAAACCACGAATACATCGGCGGCTTGGAAGGTGCGTTGGTTTTTCTGCGGGAGGCCGGAGTAGAGGTTCTCCGGGACGAGTCGGTGCTGCTGGATGACAACATCTACCTGGTAGGCCGTGACGACCGGACCAATCCCCGGCGCAAACCGCTCGGCAAACTGGTAGCCGGCCTGGACCGCAGCATTCCCATCCTCTTATTGGACCATCAGCCCTATCACCTGGAAGAAGCCGAGCAATACGGGATCGCCCTTCAAATTTCAGGACACACTCACTTCGGACAGGTATGGCCGATATCCTGGATTACCGAGGGTATTTACGAAGTGGCGCACGGCTATAAACCCAAAGGGGATACCCACGTTTACGTGAGTTCCGGCCTCGGAATCTGGGGAGGAAAATTCCGGATCGGCACCCGCTCGGAATACGTGGTTATCCATTTGGAATAATTTCGGCTTACCGCTTTAAGATCGACCGGAAGCCCGAGAAACAGGGAGTAGGACCCGCAGGATGGCCCACCGTTCTACTCCTCGTAGCGCGTGCGGAGGGGATCAGTCCACCAATAAATCCTTTTGTTTTCTACGGTAGGCGATGTAGTACAGCCCGCACAATCCCAATACCAGCAAACTAATACGCCCTGTCATATCTCCGAAACGCACATATACGGTTTGTCTATCGTTGAGTTGAATCGTTCCGTGAAGGGAAACCCGTTCGTCCCACTGGCTGCAGGAAAGGACATCTCCCCGTTGGTTGATAAAGCCGGAAATTCCGGTATTGGCGCTCCGGGCAATAGACCGGCGGGTCTCGATGGCCCTTAACCGGGAGAAAGCGAATAATTGCCGGTGTCCCGCCGTATTTCCCCACCAGGCGTCGTTACTGATAATAAACAGAGCGCGGGCTCCCTCCTCTACGAATTGGGTGGTATATTCTCCGAAAACCGCTTCCCAACAGATCGGCACCCCGATCGGAACACCCCGGGCGGAAGTAAAAACCTGCCGCCGGTCGTCCACCCTGAGTTGACCGCTGGTTCCTCCCAGGTCGACCGATAATTTTTTTAGCCAGGGAAATCGACGGGCATAAGGGATCATTTCCGCACCGGCTACCAGCCGCGATTTATGATAAATGCCTACGAACTCCGTGGTATCCACCTGCAGAGCGGTATTGTAAATGTCGTACCAGAAATCCATGTGATCAGGCCTACGGGAGGTGTAAGTGGCCTCCTCCGGGTGGTAATAGAACCGGGAGGTTGTCGCTCCGATGATTATTTCAGCTTCGGGATATCCCCTTTCCAGAAAAAGCCGCAAGAGCCGGATATAGGTATTCTGAGCGATCTCCTCTTCGGCTATCCGCTCGTCGATCGCCGTCTCCGGAGCGACGAAATAATCGGTTCCCTGCGGAGCCTGTAGGGCCAGCTGCAGGATAATCTCGGTTTGTTGCCGGAAGGAGAGGACTTCGAATTTTTCATAGGGGTCGAAATTGGGCTGAATGACCTGCACCCGGATGGGGTCCGTTTTTTCTCGATAACCGATATAGATCGTATAGGAGCCAATCACCGGCAATAGGATCCATAGAGCCGGTCTCACCCACACGCGGTAGGAAGGATTCCGTTTCCACCGGCAGAGGGCTTCGTAGAGTGCAATATTACAAACCAGCACCCATACCGATCCTCCTAGGGCTCCGGTATATTCATACCATTGCACGGCTTTGACACTGTTGGCAAAGCCGTTTCCCAGGATCAGCCAAGGAAAAGTGATTTCTCCGTGGAGGAAGATGAATTCATACCCCACCCAGGCAGAAACCAACACGGCATAAGCCAAAGCCCGTTTGGCCCGTTTGCGAAAAAAATGGTAAACCAGAAAGGACAGGGTAGTGACGAAAGAGGTGACTGCTACGCAAGCCAAACCCACCAGGACGGCCATGAACAGACTACCGGAAGAAAACAGAATGGCATTGCTCACCCACCACACCGACAGGGCGCTCCACAGGATAAACGTTCCGGCGGCATAGGAAAAAATCCGCACCGGTTTACCTTTGCGGTTGAGGCGTCCATCCAGTTCATCCTGCAGCAGAAAAAGGGGAACGAAAGCCGCTAAGAGGGTGTAACCGGGTCCTCCCATCCACGGCAAAGCCAACAATAAGACAGATAACAGACAGAGATATAACCTTTTTTTCATGCGCTCGAAATAATGGACTAAAGATAGGGGTAATTTTCCGAAACCGGATTCTATTTAGTAACTTTGTTATTTACTTTCGGGTATATGGAATGGCTCAGTTTTTTATTAAAAGGGGTGATGATCGGCTTTGTCGCATCGATCCCGTTAGGACCGGTGGGAGTGATCTGCGTGCAGCGCACCTTGTGCCGGAGCCGCCGTTCCGGATTTTTTTCCGGTTTGGGAGCCGCTTCCGCCGATACGATTTTCGCTACGGTAGCCGCGTTTTTTCTCTCCATGGTGCTGGCTTTCGTGCAAAAACATATCGATATCCTGAAAGTGGTCGGCGGGATCATCGTGATCATTGTCGGCATGAATATCTTTATGAAAAACCCGGTCGTTCAAATTCGCCGGAACCGGGCAGGCAAAGGTAGTCTGTGGGGAGATTATCTCTCCGTATTCGGAATCACCTTGACCAATCCGGCCTTTATCATTATATTTATGGCCCTGTTTGCCTCCTTTGGAATCAGCAACGAAGGTGGAGTACCCTATATGCAAGGTGCGGCTTTGATCGGAGGGGTTTTCTGCGGAGCGGCCTTGTGGTGGTTCGTGCTGACACTGGGTGTCAGTTTCCTGCGAAAAGGTTTTCAGCCCCGTCATATGCTTTACCTCAACCGCATTTCCGGAGCGGTAATCGTTATTCTGGGCGCCGTGGCCATTATCAGCCTGGTGGTCAATATTCCGGTCGAACGGATCATTTATTAACCCGGCCGGAAAGAAGAAGAGAAGATGAAGAAAATCAGTATAGCGATCGACGGAACCTCGTCGAGCGGAAAAAGTTCTTTCGCGCGGAAAATCGCGGCCCGGTTGGGTTATCGATACATCGATACGGGTGCGATGTACCGGGCGGTAACCCTGTATGCCCGGCGTAACGGGTTTATTCATACCGACAGTACCCTCGATGCGGACGGTTTATCGGCACAACTGGGCAGCCTCCGCATGGACTTCCTTCCCAACCGGGAAACGGGCCGCAACGAGCTTTATTTAAACGGAGAAAATGTAGAACAATCCATCCGCAGCATGGAAATCAACGAATACGTAAGCGCGGTCAGTCAATTGCCCTGCGTACGGGAACAATTAGTGCGGATGCAGCGGCAGATCGGTTCGGCCAAAGGTGTGGTAATGGATGGACGGGACATCGGCACGGTAGTCCTGCCGCAGGCGGAATTGAAGATTTTTATGACGGCCGATCCGGAAGTCCGGGCCATGCGCCGGTATAAGGAATTGCTGGAAAAAGGAGAAAAAGTGGTTCTGGAAGAGATATTGGAGAACATACGAAAACGGGATCGGGCAGATACCACCCGGAAGGTCAGTCCGCTGAAAAAAGCGCCGGATGCCCTGACACTAGATAACAGCCAGATGAATATCCAGGAGCAAATGGCCTGGGTGGAACAAAAAATCCGTCAATTAACGGAAGAATAGCTTTCATGAAAGTGGAAATAGACCGGCTGTCCGGATTTTGTTTCGGGGTGGTACATGCGATCCGAAAAGCGGAAGAAGCGCTCCAGCGGGATGAGGTTTTTTGCCTGGGAGATATCGTGCACAACCGAGTGGAAGTTTCGCGACTCGAACAACTGGGTCTTCGGACGGTAACCCATGAGGAGTTGACGAAGTTAGAGGGGCGTACCGTTTTGATACGGGCCCATGGGGAGCCTCCGGCTACCTACCGCACGGCCGCAGCGCACGGGGTACGGTTGATCGACGCCACCTGTCCGGTGGTGGCCCGGCTGCAGGAACGGGTAAAAAAAGCTTACCGGGCGATGCAGTCCGTCAAGGGTCAGGTCGTCATTCTGGGAAAGAAGAGGCATGTGGAAGTGGTGGGATTGGCCGGCCAGGCGGATGGAAACGTGCTGATTGTGGATTGTCTGGAGGATTTAGACCAGGTGGATTTTTCCCGACCGGTGTATCTCTTATCGCAGACCACACAAAGTCTGGCCGTCTTCCGGGAGCTTCAGCAGGAGGTGTTGCATCGGGCGGTCGATCCGCAACAAGTTTACGTGTACGATTCGATTTGCCGGAGCGTTTCCAATCGGGATCCGCATTTGCGTGCATTTTCGCAGTCTCACGATGCCATTATTTTCGTGAGCGGCAAAAAAAGTTCGAACGGAAAAGCCTTGTTTCAAGCCTGCATCGAGTCCAATCCGCGGAGTTACCGGGTGGAGGACGAACAGGAAATACGTCCGGAATGGTTTACTGGAGTCCGTTCGGTCGGTGTTTGCGGGGCTACTTCCACCCCCAAATGGTTGATGGAGCGGGTTGCCCGGCACCTGGAAACGATGGGGCTGTGAAAAGTTTTGGCGCCGCTTTATCCCTGGCCATTTAAGCCAGCCGGATGGTACTCGGTCGATGCTGGTTCCAAAAGCCGTTCGATTCGATTCTTAGCCGGCTCGAGGCCCTTCGCACAGGAGCGATTTGCGCTCCCTAATCCCCTTTACAAGCCAGCTGGGCCACGGACTGATTGCAAAGCATGAACCGAGTTTGCCAATCGCCTGCGCGGGAACCCCTACATCCGAGCGACAGCAATCTGAAAAAGTGCAATACTTTACCCTGCCCTCTTACATGCCCCTTGGCTCTACCGAGACAATGCTTTGGGTCCGTCTGTCGGGCGAGGGCTCAACCCTTGCAGCGCCCGACTAAAACATTCCGGTACCCTCCAGCCTGTCCTTTCACAGGCCACAGGCGGTATTATCCCGAAGCGGCAAACTCCCTTGCCTAGGGCCGAGTAAGACCCGGTCGGTCGAGTAGCTTACCTGTCGCTGAATTTTCTCACCTTCACGTTCGGCAGAAAAACCGCCGCAATTCCCAGTAACGGATAAGCACACACGCGATAGATAAATTCGATATCCCGAATATCGGCTATCTTACCCAACACAGCCGCAGCGATTCCGGCTATCCCGAAAGCCAATCCGAAAAAAAGTCCGGAAATCAACCCCACCTGGGTAGGCAATAATTCCTGCACGTAGACCAATATGGCGGAAAAAGCCGACGATAGAATCACACCGATCAGAATACTCAACACGCAGGTCCAGAATAAATCGGCATAGGGCAACAGTAAAGCAAAGGGAGCCGTACCGAGAATGGAAAACTAAATCACCCATTTGCGTCCGATTTTATCGCCGATCGGTCCCCCTAGAAAAGTACCCACAGCGGCCGCAAACAGATAAGCGAACAGGAAAAACTGGCTTTGCTGTGTGGTAACCCCGAATTTTTCAATCAAGTAAAACGTATAGTAACTGGTCAGACTGGCCGTATAGACGTATTTGGAAAATATCAGGATCAGGAGAATTCCCAAAGAGGCGTAGATTTTCTTTTTGGAAAGCCGCACACGGTGCACCACTTCTTTGTTTCTGGTTTGGCTGCGTAGTTGCCCGATTCGCTGCCGATACCACCGGGTGATCGGCCATTTGGTCAGGATCGAAATAAGGGCGATCCCGGCAAAAACGACGATGTATTTCTGCCCGTAAGGAGCGATGATCCACGCAACCAGCAAAGGACCGATGGAGCTGCCGAAGTTGCCGCCTACCTGAAAGATGGACTGCGCCAGTCCGTGTTTTCCTCCAGAAGCGTAGTGGGTCAGCTTTGAGGCTTCGGGATGTATGATGGAAGAGCCCAGTCCCACAAAGCAAACCGCGCACAAGACCATCCAAAGCGTTCCGGAGAAGGCCAGTAATACCAATCCGAGCAGGGTAGAGAGCGTCCCCAAAGTCAAATACCAGGGATTGGGCCGTTTATCGAACACCACACCGAAAACCGGTTGAAAAACCGACGCGCATATTTGGTATGCCAACGTAATGAGCCCGATTTGAGCAAATGTCAGTCCCAGGTTATCCCGAATGACCGGATAAACCGCCGAAACACCGGACTAGAACATGTCGTTAAACAGATGGGCCAGGCTCAGAGCCAACAGCACCGAGAGACTGGTTCGGGAAACAGCAGGGGTAATTTTTTCGTTCACGATGATAATTTTGAGTTGCAAAGATAGGTTTTTTCAACCGGACACGCATAATC
>JAJQAW010000359.1 GCA_021203585.1 Rikenellaceae bacterium | reverse complement strand
ATTAACCACAATGTCCGCCCTATTTATTATTACTGGCAATTCCCGGCCGAGGCAGGGATTTGGGCCTTGTTTTTTATCACGGCCATCCTCTCCTATTTCTCCTTTAAAACACTCACTTACCGCAAAGAATACCGATTTTCCCTTCTATGGCTTCTCACCGCTTTGATCCTGCTATCGCTGATCCCGGAAAAGAAAACCCGTTATTTGTTGCCGATTTTGATTCCCGGCTCTCTGGTTATGGGTTTTTATTTCTACAACCTGTTCAAAAACCACATGGCTTCCAGAGATCAATGGATTTTTCGGATTAACGCCCTTGTGATTGCCTTGGTTTTAGCATCCATCCCGATGGCGTTGTATCTGATCTTTTACCGGGAAGAACAGATTTCTCTCTTCTTGTTAGTTCTTTCGGGAATCATAAGCTGGAGTTTATGTTTTTGGATCCTGCGTTCGATCTGGAACCCGAAGGGGATTCGGGTTGTTTCTGTATTTTTAGCGGTTATCGCCGCCATGATCATGGTCGAAACCATCTGCCTGATACCTTTCGGTAAACTGTTCATCAACGAGGAGCGGCACAGTATCCGTGCTTTACGCGACCATAAGGCCGTGGAGGGCCTACCGTTATATTACCATGCGGCCGAAGAATTACGTATGGAGTTGGTCTATGAATCCAACAAAACCATTCGTCCGCTTCACATAGACCAAGATACTCTGGTGCTGGATCGTACACCGTTTGTCTTTGTCAGCGGTATTTCGGTCGACAGTTTATTTGCCGGTAAAAATGTCACGATCGAACACATCGACACCTTCGACAATAATTGGCGCAAAACCGGACATAAACGGTATAATCCCAATTTAGTACGGCACGTAGCCATCATTCGGAAGCATCCGGAGCTGTCGGACTCCCCGGTGTTTCCCCAACCATGAACTCCACCTCTTTAAAGAGATAGGACTTTTTTACACCGCTGTCCCGGAGAAGCACCAATTCGCCGGAAGGCAAGACCGTTTCGATGGAGGCCCAAAAAACCGGACCTTCCGGTTCCCGAAACGGGTGCGTACCTTTTCTGCGGTATAGAGATCGATCGTAGGCGGCATCGATCCGCTCCCGCACTCCCCGATCCCACTGCTGATATCCATGTAGAACCCGAACGATAATGTCCTGCAGGAGTTCCAGCCGATCCACAGTGCGGCCGGACACCATCCGCAGGGAGACCGGATTGGGTAAAACCGGATCGAATTCCGTTTGATTGACATTTAATCCCACTCCCAGGATACTTCGGGTAATACAAGCTCCGAGCAGGTCGTTTTCAATCAATATACCGGCCACTTTTTGATCTGCGATGTAAATATCGTTGGGCCACTTGATTTCAGCTTGGATTCCATACTCAGCCAAAGATTCTATCAAAGCCACCGAAACCAATTTGGAAAGGTAAAACTGCTCTTCGGCAAGCATTCCCTCCGGAAAGAGAACCATGGAGAATGTCAGATTTTTTCCCGGTTCGCTGTGCCAGTAATTTCCCCGTTGTCCTCTTCCCCGTGTTTGATCCTCCGCCCATATCACATCACCCTGTTTTCGGCCGGGCCGAGTAGCCTGATCGTTGGTAGAGGTAAGGCGCTGATAATATTCAATACGAATGGAATAAGCCGTTGCGATACGATGAATTCGTTCCTTCTTATCAAGCATGGGACAAAGCCGGTTTGGTGTGCGGGGCAATATTCAGTACATCACGAGACACTTGTTCGATCGTATCAGCCAACCGTTCCGTTTCGCTGATCAATTCGGCAAATACGACGATCGCGCTACGCTGTGGTTTATGGTCTCCTACTTCGAAAATATAACGGTTTTTTAACTCTTCTTCCATCGCATTGATACGCTCCTCCAGCAAATAAACCTCTTCGGGCATTGTCGGGTATTCCATCGTAAAAGCATTTTGTATGTTGTTGTTCATCAACAAGATCGCTCGATCGATTAAATCGAACAGACCCTCGATTTTTTCCTGCATCCCCTCGGTAAAAGCAATCGCATTATCCCGTCGGTAGCGAATAATTTTGGCCAGTTTATAATTGCAGTCCGCCATGGCTTCGATATCCGAAATCACTTTCAGCATCATTTGAACCTGTTTGACCACTTCGCTTCCCACCTCGTCCTGCGTGGTTTGCGTCAGGTAATTATAAATTTCAGATTCCAACCGATCGCTGATGCGCTCATACCGCGCTATCCGTTGGTAAGTCTGCTGAAATTCTTCCGGATCCTCTTCCCGAAACAGAGCCCGTACAAACCCGAACATCTTGGAGGTGCGCCGGCTATAAGCTTCCAGTTCGCCGTGCGCCTGGATAATGGAAATTCCGGATACGGAAATGGTTCCTCCCTCGATGTAGGCCAGTCGGGTTCCAGAATCCTCTTTTTGTCGGATTAACCGGGTAACTAACCGAGCAATCTGCGGAATGAAAGCCACTAATAGGATTGTATTGAGGAGGTTGAACATGGAATGAAAA
Organism: Rikenellaceae bacterium; assembly: GCA_021203585.1. Classification (GTDB taxonomy): domain Bacteria; phylum Bacteroidota; class Bacteroidia; order Bacteroidales; family Rikenellaceae; genus JAJQAW01. The sequence continues at coordinate 5,790 of JAJQAW010000359.1, read as the reverse complement.
AGAGACAGGGCCATAGGTGTGGCATGCGAGTCCGTAAGCGGTGAGGCACTTCCGAAAAATTCCATCACCCGAACCGCAGCTTGAACAAAGGGCCGAAATACCAACAAGGCCCAGACAAGCCCGATCAAATTGAAAACCAAATGCGCCAGAGCGGCGCGCCGGGCTTCGGTATTGGCTACCATGGCAGCCAGATTAGCCGTAAACGTGGTTCCTATATTATCTCCCAATACCATCGCACACGCGCATTCGAACGGAATCCATCCGTTATTGCACATAATAATCGTCAGAGCCATCGTTACAGAAGAGGATTGTACGATTAGCGTGATCAGCGCTCCTACCAAAACGAAAATCAAAATAGACCATTTCCCCTGCGTGCTGAAAAGGGTAAGAAATTCCAAGGTGGCCGGATTATCCTGCAGACCGTTGATCGAAGATTTCAGAAGTCCCAAGCCCATAAACAGCAGGGTAAACCCAAACAAAAAATCACCGAAATTCTTCCATCGCTGGCTTTTGACAAATAATAACGGTGCGGCAAAAGCCGTCAACGGCAAGGCTATACGGCTTAAATCGATAGAAAATGCTCCGATGCTGATCAACCAGGCGGTCCCGGTGGTTCCGATATTGGCGCCCATGATCACGCCGATGGCCTGTACCAGCGAAAGCAAGCCCGCATTGACAAAACTGACCACCATGACCGTAGTGGCCGTAGAAGACTGGATAACCAAGGTCACGAAAGCACCGACCACCACGCATTTAAAGGCATTGGAGGTCATGGATGCCAAAATGTCCCGGAGCTTGTTTCCCGCGATTTTTTGAAGGGATTCACTCATTAGTTTCATTCCAAAAAGGAATAATCCCAATGAGCCGACGATGATGAGAATCTGAATCAAAGTGTTCCCCATGCCTGTTTATCCTGGTTTCGGAGGACACGAAACGGAAACAGGAATGATTTTTCCGTTCCGCTACGAGTCAATTTCCACAAAAATAAAAAAACTTTTGGTTATCCATACTAAGAAGGAGAGCCACTACGGGCTCTTCCTTTCTCTTGTATGGACAGAATAATTAAACTGCCACATCGAAATCCCGCAACGCGTCGTTCAAGGATGTTTTTTCATCGGTCGAAGGCTTTCGCTGACCGATGATCAATGCACAGGGAACACCGAACGAGCCTGCCGGATAGGATTTGGAATAAGTGCCGGGAATTACCACCGAGCGAGGAGGAATATATCCTTTGTATTCCACCGGCTCCGAAGCCGTTACATTGATTACTTTGGTTGAGCCCGTAATTACCACATTGGCTCCCAGAACAGCCGCTTCTCCAATATGGGCGCCCTCTACCACAATGCACCGAGAGCCGATAAAACAATGATCTTCGATAATGACCGGAGCCGCCTGAACCGGCTCGAGCACTCCGCCGATCCCCACCCCGCCGCTCAAATGGACATGTTTACCGATCTGAGCGCAAGAACCGACCGTCGCCCAGGTGTCGACCATCGTTCCTTCGTCCACGTAAGCGCCGATGTTTACATAGGACGGCATCTGGATAACGCCCCGGGCCAGAAAGGCTCCATACCGGGCCACCGCCGGAGGAACCACCCGAACTCCGAGTTTATCGTATCCCTTTTTAACCTCCATTTTATCGTGGTATTCCAACGGACCGGCCTCAGAAACCCGCATTTGCTGGATCGGAAAATAAAGGATTACCGCTTTTTTGACCCACTCATTGACTTGCCATTTTCCATCGCCCACAGGTTCCGCTGTGCGCAGTGCTCCTTTATCGAGCATTTCGATAACCTGACGGATCGTCTCTTTGGTTTCTTCCGTTTTCAATAATTCGCGGTCGTTCCACGCCGCTTCCACTTTCCCTCTCAACTGTTCAATCATCACTTTTCTTGTTAATTTCAAACTTCTTTTATTCCAATCTACACGCCCCGTCACCGATGACCATATCGATCACCCGCGGAGCGATTCCGTAAGCCTGTTTATAGGCGCGGCACATTTCATCCACAAAGGCATCGTGTTCGGAATCCCGGACCACATTGATCGTACAGCCTCCGAAACCGCCTCCCATCATGCGAGCCCCCAGAACCCCGTCGAACCGGCGCGCTTTTTCGGCTAAAAAGTCCAATTCCGGACAACTGACCTCGTACTCTTTACTCAATCCATCATGGGAACCGAACATTTTTTGGCCGAAAGTTTCGTAATCTCCCGACTCCAGTGCCTGGCAAGCATCCAACACCCGTTGATTTTCACTGATCACGTAATGACAGCGGCGGTACCAGATTTCCTCCATTTCAGCTCTGTACTCTTCCAGCATCTCGAAGGTGACGTCGCGCAAGGATTCGATGCCCGGAACGTGTTTGGCAATGACGGCAATACCGGCTTCGGCATCCGCTCGGCGCAGATTATACTCCGAAGAGGCTAATGAATGTTTTACTTGCGAATCGAGCAGCAGCACTCGGTACCCCTGCGGCTCGAATGGAAACACTTTATATTCCAGCGAACTGCAATCCAGTTGGAGGACTTTTCCCTGCTGACCGAAAAGCGATGCGAATTGGTCCATGATCCCACAGCGGACTCCGATGTAGTTATGTTCGGTCATTTGACCGATTTTAGCCAGCTGCATGCGGTCGAATCCCAAATCGAAGGTATCGTTGAGCGCGAATCCGACCACACTTTCCAGAGCCGCCGAAGAAGAAAGTCCCGCGCCCAACGGTACGTCGCCGCCGAAGACACCATCGAAACCACCCGGCACAGCGCCCCGTTTCTGCATCTCCTTGATCACACCATAAATGTAGGCAGCCCATTGCTGTTCCGGTTTCTCGGCACTGTCGATCCCGAATTCCACCGTTTCGTTGTAATCCACGGAATATACGCGCACCTGATCCCGGTTATTGGGTTTGAGCTCCAGATAAATCGCCTTATCGATCGCTCCCGGCAAGACAAAACCCAGGTTGTAGTCGGTGTGCTCCCCAATCAGGTTTACCCTTCCGGGAGAAGTATACAGCGCTCCCGGCCCGCCGTAAAATGCCTCAAATTTCGTTCTGATAGTCGTTTTCATATCTATTGGTCATTTATTATCCCCGAAAAGAGTTTCCGGATACCGCACATCCGTCAGAAATAAGCCGTGGGCGGGAGCGGAAGTTCCGGCCGCACCCCGGTTTTTGCTTTCGATGATTTGCCGGAATTGATCGATATCGGTCTTGCCTCTCCCGACATCGATCAACGTACCCACGATCGCCCGCACCATGTTGCGCAAAAACCGATCGGCAGAAACCGTATAAATCAACAGGTTCTCCTCCCGAATCCAAAATGATTCCTGAAGATGGCAAAGGGTGGTTTTGTTATCCGCGTGCAGTTTGCAAAAACTTTCGAAATCTTCATATTCTGTCAATACGGCAGCCGCTTCATTCATTTTTTCCAGATCCAGCGGTAGCGGATAGCGGTAAGCCGTATCGATGCGAAAAGGATCTTTCTCGGTCAACAAGTAATATTTATACTGGCGCAAAGTCGCCGAAAACCGGGCATGGGCCTGGTTCGATACCGCTCTGACCGAATAAACGGCAATGTCTTTCGGCAACACGGCATTCAGATGGTATACAAAATCCTCCTGCAGCGGTTTATTACCCGAGCACTGGAAATGGGCCACATAGAAGGCCGCGTGCACACCTGTATCCGTACGCCCCGCACCGACCACATCGACAGGTTCCTTGAGCAGGATAGATAAGGCTTGTTGTAAGGCGCCCTGCACCGAAGGCGCATTTTCCTGAATTTGCCAACCGTGGTAAGCAGTTCCTTTGTATGAAAGCGTTAGAAAGAAGCGCATGGATTGCTATTGTAAGGTGCGGTTGCAAAAATAGCATTTTTTAAATTATATTCATAACCCCTTCCCCTTCCCGGAAATCGGCCGGCAGTTTGCGTATCCTTGGATTTTGGTTGAAAAAAACGTACGTTTGTACTTTCGTATAAACTTTTGGATCATGAAAGTAGCTTTAATCGGATACGGTAAAATGGGCCGCGAAATCGAGCGCATACTACTCCAGCGCGGCCATGCGATACCGTTAATCATAGATATCGGCAATGCGGCGAAATTGACCGCGGAAAATCTGAAGCAGGTCGATGTGGCGATCGAATTTACTACTCCGGAAACCGCGTTTGAGAACATCCGGACCTGTTTACAAGCGGGTACTCCGGTGGTCTGCGGAACTACTGCCTGGCTGGATCGCTACCCGCAGGCTGTGGAACTCTGCAAAGCCCACGACAGCGCCTTTTTTTATGCGTCGAATTACAGTATCGGAGTCAATATTTTCTTTCAAATCAATCGAGAATTGGCACGTTTGATGAATAAATTTACCGATTACGACGTGACCATCGAGGAAGTTCATCACACCCAGAAAAAAGATGCTCCCAGCGGAACGGCGATCACCCTGGCCGAAGGGGTTCTATCGGCATTGGAGCGCAAAAAACGGTGGGTTTGCGGAACGACTACCGAACCCGAAGAGTTGGAAATCGGAGCGATCCGCCGCAGTGTGGTTCCGGGTATTCATACGGTTACTTACGAATCGCCGGCAGATGTAATTACTATTAACCACAACGCCAAAAGTCGGATCGGTTTTGCCATGGGAGCGGTATCGGCTGCGGAATTTTTGTGTGGGAAAAAAGGAATTTATACCATGGACGATTTAATGAACAGCTAAAATGGGCAAAATCCGGCAGTTTTTCAGTAATAAATGGGTTAAATTCGGGATCTGGGGTGGACTTTACCTGCTGATCTTTGTCGTGTGGACCGGTAACTTATGGTGTTTGCTGGGTTTACCGATCATCTACGATATATTTATATCGAAATGGTTCTACCGGAAATTCGGCTACAGGCACACCGAATGGAGAAAACGGTCCAAAATGTATAACAGCATTATGGGCTGGGTCGATCCGATTTTATTTGCTGTGGTGGCAGCAACCGTTTTGCGGATTTTTTTCTTTGAAAACTACACCATTCCCACTGGGTCCATGGAAAAATCGTTGTTGATCGGCGATTATCTGACGGTAAGCAAAGTGGCTTACGGTCCGAAAATCCCGAACACTCCGCTATCCTTTCCGTTGGTTCACAATACAATGCCCTTTTCGCGAACCAAAAAATCCTATTCCGAAGCCATACAGTGGCCTTATCATCGCCTAAAAGGGATCCGGGATATCCAACGCTATGATGTCGTAGTTTTCAATTTTCCGGAAGCCGATACGGTTTTTATGAACGGGGATAGCAATGACCTGTTTTATTACGATCATGTTCGGGCTTACGGGTGGCAAAATGCACAGCGTTTCGGACAAACCCAATACCGTCCGGTGGATAAACGGGAAAACTACGTCAAACGTTGCGTCGGTTTACCCGGCGATTCGCTGGAAATAATCCACGGGCAACTTTATGTGAACGGGGAACCGCAACAAGCGATTCCCGGAATGCAGTACGAATACCGGATCCGCACCAACGGCTCCGGGTTAAATCCGGTCATTCTATCCGATATGGGCATTTCCCGAGCGGATATCAGTGCCTCCTCAGCCGGAGAATACCTGATACCGCTTACATCCGAAAATGCAGAGAAAATCCGCTCGTTCGGCAACGTGACCGAAGTAACCCAAACACAGGTGAATTATGCCGATCCGATGGTCTTCCCCCACGATGGACGGTATCCCTGGAACCAGGATAATTTCGGGCCGTTGTGGGTTCCGCAAAAAGGCGTCATAGTGAACCTTACCCTGGACAACCTGCCTCTTTACTACCGGATTATACGTACT